>JAIRNH010000061.1 GCA_031258155.1 Helicobacteraceae bacterium
AGCGGCTATAATGGAGGTTTGGTTGTTTACCCAATTATCGGAGTATTTAGCGGCGTTTGCGCTTAGCGAGGACGATCCGCTTGATCCAATATTGGCGTTTGAGCCTTGGGAGTATCCGAAAGAGGAGTCTTGAAGAGAGATAAGGCTAAAGTCGCCGCCAACCGTTAAGGATATATTGTCTCCGATTAACGAAGCGCCTTTGATTACGGTATCGCCTCCCGAATAAAGCGATAGATCGCCGACTTGTATAAGGCTGTTTTGATAGTAGTTAGAACGATCGGAAGCCATAGAGAAGCCGCCTCCTCCGCTAACGCCGACGCCAGCCGTCCCTACTGAGACGGAAGCCTCTACCTCTTTGGTTTGGGTTGAGGATTGGGCGGCGTTTTTAGAGGCTGATATATTGATATTATCGACTGCGGCGATAACGGCTTGGTTTGCCGTTAGGACGGAGCCTTCGACGGTTATATCGCCTCCGGCGTTCAGCGACAGAGCGTCGGCGCTTAGCGACGAGGCTTTATTTGAAACCCGCGTTTGTTCCGTAACGGTCTGCGTTCCTTTAACCTCCATAGAGGCGTCGGCGTAGAAGCCGCCGGTTTCGCTAGAAGCGGCGGCTTTAGCTCCGGCGGCGGCGACAGCCGTCGTAGCTTGGGCTAAATTGGCGACGGCGACGGCTATATTGGTTTCATAGAATTTCAAGTCGCTTGCGTTAATTCGCGGATCGCGCTTGGCTTCGTCGTAAGCCCTTTTAGCTTCGTCGACGGCTTTTACGGCTTCAGACAGGTTGGCGACGGCGATATAAGCGTCGTTGTAGCTGTTGCCAACGCCTATTGATAATTTGGTTTTTAGCTCGTTTAACTCCTCTTTTACTATGGCTATCTCTTCGGCGGACAGTATGTTGATATTATTGGCGGCGTCGATAGAGAGCGTATTGGCGGCGTCGACGATCGAGCCTAATATGTTAACGTCGGAGCCTGAAACGATATCGATGGCGCCCGCGTTAATAACGGAGGCTTTTTCAAACGATGTTTGCGTTTGATAGCTTTTATCCGTTTGCGTTCCCGTAACGCTTATGCTCGCGCGCGAAGAGCTAACCTCTACGCCGCCGCCCGTAATCGCCGATCGCGACGAAGATTCGCTTGTTTGGGCGGTTTCGGCGGCGGAGGCGATCGTAATATCGTTAAGCGCCGCTATAGATACGCTCCCGATAGCCTGTATATTAGCCGCCTCTAAAACGACGTTTCCGTCCGATCGCAAAGCAATATTATCGGCGGCGAGATTCGAGGACGAGCGTTCTACGATCGATCGTCTTTCGGAGTTTGAGCGATCCGTCGTAATATCAAACTCCAAGCCATAAGCGCCGGCGTAAAACGCCGCTCCCGCCACAACGGTTTTCAGAGCGCCTCTTAACCCCCAATAGCTCTCGTCCCACGACTCGTCGCGCAAGGCGACGCTATTTACGATAAGGTTATCAAGCGAGCGCCCGTCCTCCGATATATAGCCGCCTTTAGCGTCTGTGAGCGCCGAGCCGGTTTCGTCTTTAGCGACGACGATCGATCCTATGTTCAAATTGTTCTTGGCGTTTAGATTCGCCGCGCTTATAATAATGTCGCCTTTAGCGTCTAGCGCGACGTCGTTCGCCCAAATACCGGCTTTGCCTAGACTTTCCGTATAGCTTCCCGTATCGGAACCGCTCTTGGCAACGACGTTCTTTTTCTTCGTAACGCTTTGTTCGTATTGAGAATCCACCGCCGAAACGATCGCCAAGTCGCCTCCGGCGATCAAATTGACCTCTTGATCGGCTTTAATAAAAGAGCCGTAAACGAAAACGCCGTCGGCTATATCGGCGTTCATAGATCCGCCTACGTTCCATTCGGAACCGTCGTTAATCAAAGAACGCTCGCTCTTAACGGTCTTTTTTGAGGAAGAACCGAGTATGGAACTAGACGAGGAGGATTTTACGGAAGTTTTATCAGTTTCGTTAGCTACGGACGTTATTAACAACGAGCCGGCTTGCAGATCGACGTCGCCTCCTACGAGCGCTTTCGTTCCGTAGAACAAAGCGTCGTCGTTTGCCTCTATACGCAGATTGCCTCCTATATTCAAAGCCGACGTTTCGTTGGTTGTAGAGTTTTCGGTAACGGCATAGCCGTTTTGACCGTAAAAGCGAGAGTTGCGCAACGCGACGGAATCGAATACAACGCTCTCTTGCGCGGACAGACGCGCGTCGCCGCCCGCGCTTATCGCTCCGGCGCCGTCTATGATCGAACCTCCCGTCATAACGTTTAGAGCGCCTTCAGCCGTAGTGGAGGCTATTTGCGAAATTACCTCGTAGCGATCTTGTCCGATCGCAAAAGAGTTCGTTGTAGATTGATTTATATAGTCGCCCTGCGCGGAGATTGAGAGCAAATCGCGCGAGGCTATAGAGCCTCCGACGTTTTTTATGTCGCCGTTTGCGCTAAGATACACGTTTTCGCCTAATATCGACGCGAGCGGATCGGAAACGCCGTAAAGCCATGCGAGCGGGTTAACGGAGCTTTGATTTAGTATATCCGAGGCGCTTAAACGAAGCGAGCCGCCGGATTTAATCGTTCCGTTTATGTTGGCGATCGTTCCGTCGGAAGCGATCGAGAGTCGATCTTCGGCTTTAATAACGCCTGAATTGGAAAGCCCGTCGGCTATAAAAAAATCTACTACGTCAGCCTCTATGATAGCTCCGTTTTCAATAGCGATACGACCGCGCGAGGCTTCGCCAAGATATACCTTCGGCGCTAAGACGCTCTGTCCGCCTATATAAACGAACTCATACCAGATAATATCGTTGGTTAAAACGGCGATCTGTTCGTCGGCAAGCGACACGCCGGGTTGAAGCTCCAAAGCCAACGCCGCCGACACGCCGTTTTCCAGTAGCGCGTTGAATATCTCCTCGTCGCTTCCTCTAGCTAAATAATCGGGCGACACTCTTCCAATCGCGTCTAAAACCAACCGCTGTTCGACGAGATTATCTCCCAAACGTTTAACGTCCGATTGGGGGACGTAGCCGATTCGATCAAAGAAATACGAAGAGCCGAGCAGTTTATCTACGTCCGTAAACGCCGCGCGACTTTCGATTAAATAGTTGCGATCCGCCGTTTGATTACGATTTAGCGCGTATAGAGCGTTTAGATCGCCTTGCTCGATCGCCTTGTCGCCTCCAATTAACGAGAGCGGATCCACAAAGCCTTCGTTAGCGGCGATTGATTGAATATTGTCCGCGTATTGGCCAAAAGAGAGATCCGAGACGACGGGAATATCCGAAACGTCCGACGACGCGCCGTTTTCCAGATTGGAAATAGAGCCGCTAATAGTCCCCGCCGCTTGAATATAGGAGTTTATAGAACCGGTTTGAGCGACGGTTTCAAGCGGAAAGTATTCTTGCCACGTTTTGGTCCTATGTCCGTACTGAACGCATCCGACAACAGGTATTTTGATTTTGCAATATTCTTCTTCTTTGCTTCTGGTTACCTCCCCTACAATATACTTGCTTGCATAAAGAGGAAGCGAAATGTTGGCAAACGTTTCTCCTGTCGCGTAAATATCCCCGCCGCTTTGAATATACGAAAGATTGTTTGTCAAAGAGCCGACGTTTAACTCCATATCCTCGCTAGATCGTATAACCGATCGCTCGCTTTCGTTTAACGTAGCCGCATCCGCATAAACGCTTTTTGTTTGATTGAGAATGTATTGGGTCGAATATACGCGATCGTAAGCGTTCGCTCCGGTTAAATATCGGTTGATTAGATCGGAGCTCGCGATATATAACCCGCCGCCGCTAAATATCCGCGATCCGTCGTTTAATACAAGATCGGCGCGCTCGCCGTCGCGATCTACGCGCAGAGATTGTCGCCCGTATATAACGCTATCGCCGGTATTGTAAAGATTGACCGCGTTTAGATAAAGATCGCCCTCGGAGTAGAGCGCCGCTCTGTTTTGGTTGTAAAGCGCCAGCGCGTCGATCGTCAGATCCTCTTTCGCGGCTAGCGCGTAAGAGTCGTTGACGATTTTATTCGCGCCTTTTATATACAGCGAGCCTAAAGCGGCGTAATCTCTTTTTAGCTCCAGATTATTTCCGCTTAATTCAATTACGCTTCGCTTGCCGCCGTTAATCCCGATTCTATCGTCTATCGCGAGATCGCTTCCAAACGAAACGATCAGATCGCGGCTTGATCGAAACTCGCCCGCATTATCGTGGGTATTCGCCCTTACGTCTAGCAACGCGTCCGCCGCCAAAATACCGCCGTCGTTTTCTAAGCGATCGGTCGATACGACGGTTGCGTCCGCCGCGATAACGCCCCGATTGTTTAGCGCTTGAGTCGCGATTGAGAGCCGATCTAAAGATCCTATCGATCCAACATTGTTTAGCGCGTCAGATCGTATATCGGTTTTGGTTTCGGATACGATAACGCCCTCGTTATCGATCGTTTCGGCGCTAAGGGCGAGAACGTTTTTGGCTTGAAGCGTCCCGCTATGCGCGAGCGAGTCGGCGTTTATAACGAGATCGCTAGCGTACAGCGTTCCGTTGGTTTGCGTATCTGTAGCGGCGATTAAGGCGGTTTTAGCGGCGTAAGCGTCCTTAAGTTGAAGCGAGCCGTCCGCTAGGATCTCAAGATCGTCCGCCAAAGCGACCAACGCCGCGTCGCTTTTAACGCCAAATCCCGCGTCCGTAGAGACGATTTTAATCGATCCCGCATACATAGAACCTAGCGCCGAAGCGTCGATGGCCAAACCGATTTGGTTGTCCGACGTTTGCGTTAACAGAGAGGTTATGGCCTTAGTCGCGTAATCAAACTCCTCGTTTCCAGCGTATATATTTATCCGCTTTGATCCTAATATCTCGCCCGTAACGCGATGAACTTTCGCGACTAAATCTACGCTGTCGGACTCTCTAGCGTCAAGCCCCAAAGCGCCTATTAGCAGCTCTTTGTCTCCCATATTGAAACGCAAATCGTCGAAGCCGGGTTTAGAGCCGCCTACGATTAGCGAAGCGCGAGAGGCGTTGATAAATCCGCAACCGTCGCAAGTTATGCCGTTTGGATTGGCGATAATCAGTTCGGCCTTAGAACCAAACACTTCAGCGTAGCCTTTTAAGTCGCTTCGCTTATTGCTTGTTACTTCGTTAAGTATGACTAAGGCGCGATCGTTGGCTTGGAAGTTTGGGTTTGCCATAAGAGCGCCGCCCAGCTTTGAAACGCCGAGCTGATCGCTGTTGTTGAATATCGCGCCTTGCTTGTCTATGTTGAAATTGGAATAGGTGTTGCGCGAAACGCCGTCGTTGTTTGGTCTGGCTATCTGTATAAGATCGACGCCGTTTTGCGCTTTATCGAGAGAAGTCTTAGAATTTGGATCAAGCTCTATCGACGCGGCGCGTAGCGGAGCTAACGCTTGAGAAAAGATAAGACATAAGGAGAGCAAAAAAGAGATTTGGGGTTTCGGACGGGTTTTTAGCATTTCGCGATTGCCTCCGGACGACAATATAAAGCGGCGACAATTATACAGCAAACAGTTTAAAATCAAGCATAAATGTTGCGGACGGCGGAAGCCGAAATAAAAGCGTTGATTCGTTAGCGCGGTAAGTCGGGCTTAGCCGTCCGCGTCTAATCCGCTATCGTTTGCGTCGGCAGTCCTTACGGACGCTAAAGCGCTCGTATATTTTTGGAATTGGGAAGAGGCAGCCTTAAATTGCAAAATAGCAAGGCGCAAAAAGTTAATCGCGCCAGAAGATCGCTCGAAGCTCAAGATAACGCTTGAAATACCGAAAATCGCTTCGCTGGCTGACGAATGCCTGTTTTAACGTCGGGACTTTTTACGACTATATAGCCCGTTATATCTTCAGAAGCAATCGCTATCCACCCTCTTGCCGCGTTCTTTTAAGGTATGCCGGACTGAATACCCGTCAATAATACGCTGGATATTATTATCGGGATTTTTGAAAACGAGACTGTCGCCCTGCTCGCTGAAAGCTAGTTCAATTCGGCGATCTTTTTATCGCATGCTTTCTCGACGGCAATTTTTCGTTAGAGCCTTGTATTTTTCAATAACGACGGCGATAAGTTTTTTTTGTTCTCGTTTGCGACTGCGGCGTAATATTTAGCGCGGCGCTACTCGACGCTTCTTGAGACGTTGGCGCTTTTGGATTCTTAACGCCCCTTTTCTTTCGGTTGTGGAGCTCCTTCGTTTTTTCAGGATGACTTACGCGCAAAAGCTCCGCAAAATGAATTAACGCCGTTACATTATCATGTAAGATAATCTTCTATTTTTAAGTAAGTTTTCAGCCCATTTTGCGCGTTTAGCGCCGTTTCTTGCCGCCTTATCAGATTCGCCGCCTCTCGTAAAGCCGCCGAGTTCCTATCGCCGATATTCGTCCGTCGCGCCTGTCCAGCGTTCGCAAGGTTTTACGCGCGCCAAATGCGAAAAACGATCGATTTTGACGATCTAGCTTAATTTTTAATCACGCTTACGCGCATTTTTAGATTAGGGTATCGGCAAAATATACCGCTCAAAAAACGCTATGTAACGAAACAACAATAAAGGCGGGCAATGCGATATAGATTAGGGGGCTTTACCTTAGCGGAGACGATCATAATCGTAGCGGTCGTCGGCATTTTGGCTATGACCGCTACAGTCGTCTTTCGAGAACCCGACAGGCTGGCTTTGGCTAGAGATCAAATTATCCTCCATATTCGTTACACGCAACATCTTGGCGTGATGGACGATAAATTCGATCCATCCGACGCTAACTGGCGTTTTAGGAGATGGCGATTAAGATTTGAAAACACTGGATTTCCCGAATACGCGGGCGGGAAAGCAAACGGGTGGTCGTATTCTATTTTCGCGGACAAAGACAAAGGCGCCAATAACGCGCCTTCGCTGGGCGAACTAGCGAAAGACCCGCTTACAAAGCGGCTTTTAAGCGGCGGTTTCAACGACTCCCTCAAAAGCGCCGATCCTAGGGCAACTCCAGAAATGGCGTTATGGTATTGGAGAGTTGAAACGCTTGTATTCACAAATTGTAACCGGAGTATCGCTTTCGACGAGATTGGTAGACCGTATAACGCGGGCGCTAAGACAATAAAGGCGCTGACTAGGACCTGCAAGATAACGCTAAAAGGCGAAAACGAAGAGAGCGCGAGCGTTTGCATCGAGCCTGAAACTGGCTACGCGCACGAGTGTTAAGCCAAGCGTAGCGCGCCGCGTAAAAAGCGCGCCTTTCAACCGCCCTCTCCCGTCATACCCGCGCGGAGCGATAGAAGCGTAAGCGCTTCGTAATCGAGCGGGTATCCAGACGCGCCGAAGGCGTGAAAGATATAGATTTTCGTATTTCTCCGAGCCTTATGAGAACGGATTCCCGCCTTCCTACCGCCTTACCGCTCCTACCCGCGCGGGCGTTTCGCTGGAATGACAAAGAGACGAATGTTTTCATGGGTATGACAATGCGCGTTATATCGCCAGCTTCCCGTCATACCCGCGAAAGCGGGTACCCATCTTTAATGATTGTTGTTATAGATACTCGCTTGCGCGGGAATGACAAAAAGACGAAGCGCTTAATCGCTTTCGCTTGCCAACAAGAAACGACGCGAGCGATCGTAATCGGCAAGCGGGCGATTTTCGCCAAAACGCCGAACGCTTAATTAGGCAAACGCTAGTCAAGCGCAACATCTGGGGGGGGGGTCTGTATGTTACCCACGCATTTCGAACGCTTAGTTAAGCAAACGTAGCGGCGATTTGTTTATTCTCGCGCGTCCTTAAGTTTTGCGGCTTCCTTTACTCCCTCTTGCCAAAGAGCGTGTCTATGGATCGCGTAATCCGCTTCGACCTTGCCGCTAAACATCGCGCTTAGCAATTTGCGGTTCGGCTTGAACAAAAACGCCGCCAAATGTCCGACGATCCCAAGTATAACTAGGATCATTCCTAGATTGTGTAGCTGCGCCGTCCAGAGGTGAAGCGCGTCGGGTATATTCCAACCCGCGACGTTTTTCGCCATTTTGATTAGCCCCGTAACGATAAGCAATAACAGCGCAAAGGCGATAAAACCGTAAGCCAGCCGTTGTTCGGGCAGATATTTGCCGCTTGGCGGCTCCTCTTTAGAGCGTATCATCGCCCAAATAACCTGTAGCGAAGCCTTGAAATCGCCTTTTTTTGGCAGTATGTCAAACTCGCGTCGCAAACCATGAGCGGTTATATGATAAGCGACGGCGGCAAGTAGCGCGATCGCAAAAACATAGTGAATCCACAGCGTAATTTGGTAATCCGCCGTCCATGCCATAGCGCTTAGATCGGCGAGCTTATAGCGTTTGTATGCGGGCAACTGCCCTATGCCGCTAAAGATCAATCCAAAAACGCTTACCGCGATAGTCCAATGAACAATCCTGTTTGAAAGACTTTGGCGTTTAATCACGCTTGCCTCCTTTATATACCGCGATCGCCGCGCTTGCCGCAGCCGCGATCGGCGCGATTAACGCCGCGGCGAATAGAGCGTCCGCGCCTTTTAACTTGCTTTCAACGCCTACGGGCATTTGCGGGCGACCGTGCGCTTTGTCGCCGCCCTTTTTAGCCGCGATCGCCGCGTCGATCTCCTCGAAGGGAATCTTTGAAACATAAAAGGTCGCGGTTCCGCCGCCTTCGTTAACGCCGTAGATATATCCGCCGATCGCTTCGGCGCGCCGTTTTGCCTCTAGTTTCATATCGGCTTTATCGCCAAACATAATCGCGTTTTTAGGACACGCCGACTCGCACGCGGGTTTTTGATCGTTTGCCAGCGAATCGGCGCACATATCGCATTTATACATCGAGCCGCCGCCCATAAGTTTAGGCGCGATCTTTGTGTATATACCGACTCCCGCCTGCCGTTGCGGGATATTCCAAGGGCATACGTCGCGACATTTGCTTCCGCCCATGCAAAAATTAGCGTCTATGCCGACCGCGCCCTCTTTGGATTTGCCGATCACGCCGAAGGGACACAGCTTTTGACAGGCGGGATCGTCGCAGTGCATACAGCGGCGCGGCAGATAGATCGTTTGCCCCGCCGCTTCGATTTTCTCGACATACGTCCAATTATACGGCGTTAAACGGTTTATTACGTCGCGTTTGCCCGACCAGTCCTCATGACGCTTTTGGGGCCAGTAATCTATCAGATATTTTGGGTCTGGGCGAGGAAACCTATCGGCGTTCTTTTCGCGGCACGCGCCGACGCACGCGGGCGCGGGTAGTTTCGCGCACCCGTCGCATAGCGTTAGATCGATAATCGATCCTTGTTCGCGGCGCGGTTGGCTCGCCGCTTTCGCGTCCGAAGGCGCGAGCGCGGCGCACGAGAGCGCGCCGATCGCCGCCGTTTTGAAAAAACGTCGTCTGTCCATTTTGAGCGCTACTTGTTTGCGTCCGCGCCGCAACAATCGCGGCGGCAGTTTTCTCCGCGTTTGTCCGCGCAACGCCGCGTCGCAAATTTTACAAAGCTATAAAGCGGACACACGCCAATCGCGCCCGTAACGATCATAATAAGCCCGATCGCGCATAAAACCCATGAGAGATACGGACCAAAAGCGTTCAACAGGGTAATTACGCCGATCGCTAAGCCTAAAAGTATTCGAGCCGATCGGTCGATTACGCATACATTCCTTTTCATCTTAAACTCCTTGCTAGTATTTGTAGCGGATATAAAACCGCAGATCGCTCGCCTTATCGACGAGGTTTGGTTGATTTTTAATTTTTATCGGCGCGCCCTCTTCTCCAAAAAAGGCGTTAGACCCAGAGTAGTCGTAATCGATATAGGTATAACGCGCTTGGAAACTAAGTATCTCGCCCGCGATCGGTTGCGTATAGTAAATCTCGTACGCCTTGCCGCGCGCCGCCATTTTCGAGCCGATCGCCGTATCTTCGCCGTATGTGAAACCGCGCCAATACTTATCGCCGTAGTTAAACTCCGCCCCGATCGAGCCGCGTTCAGACCAGAATGCGGGAATCTGCGCTCCGACATAGACGCTTTGTCCTGTTTTGGCGTCGTTAGAGCCGAGCATTTTACGATCGCCGCTAGGGTCGCTTTGGCTTGCCGAGTAAGCGACGAAAAACTTGGTTTTATCCAGAAAATCGTTTATAAACTCGCCTACGCCCTCTTGAACATAGGCGACGGAAGCGATGTTGATCGCGCCAAAATCGCGAAAGCCGCTTTTGGGCGCGCCAGAAGCGTCAAGCTCGTAGCCGATAAGGTTTGTCCCTCGCGCAAGTTGCGTTATCACGCGATATTGCCCGTCGTAATACGGTTGAAAAATTACGCCGAACATATCGATATTGTCTCTATGCGATTGAGTTTTGTCGCTCGCGTAATCCGCGCCGTCTTGGCTAAAGCGCGGCTTTGCGTTTGTTAGCCCGCGCCCCAAACATAGTTTGGCGTACATGCCGTCAACGCCCGTTAGCTTGTCGAGCCTAAACTGAAAGCTAGCGCCGTCGAACTCAACGTTGATCGCCTGACTAAGCGGCGATTGCGGCGCGTCGTCCTCGCGGTAGTGTAGCGGCAAACCGCCCGTGGAAGGACGGCGACCAAAACTCGCCGTATATGGAAGGTTTTCGCCGATCGAGCCGTTATATAGAAAATACGCCTGCCGAACCTTTAGCGTATTGTCCGAAGCGCTTTCATTAACTATCCAGTCAAAATCGCCGTATTGCGGCGCGACGTTACCCTGCGCGTGATTTACGCTATCGCCATATAGCTTGTTATAGGATAACTGACCAAAAAAGGCGACGGCGCTTTGCGGCTGATATTTCATATTAAGCCAAAGGCGCGTAGAGAGCAGATCGTTGTTTTTGGCCGAGCCGCCGTTCGCGAATTCATAGCGGATTACATCTACGCTAGAGCGCAGATCGACGCCGAACTTTAGATTATCCTGCGCGCTCTGTTTTCTTACCTCGCCAAGATCGTTTCGTAGGCGCGCTATTTCAGCTTTAAGCGCGTCGATTTCTGCGTTTTCGGCGGCGTAAGCGCCGCATAACAACGCCGTCGCAAAAACGGTTTTACGGATCATTATTAACTCCTTGTAATATCTGAAATCATTAAACGGCGGCGCGGCAACGCCGATTTTCCCGCGCAAATCGCGGCTTTACAGGCAGGCGAATTTGCGTAGCGAGGCGGCGCGCCGTCTTGTCGCTTTCGCGTTCGGCAAACGCGATTTGTTTCATCCGCCGCGCCTTTTGTCGGCGATCGCGTATCGCGCCGCCAATCAAGCGATCGCCGCGCGAAAGACAGACGACAAAACGCGCCATTTACGCGCTTGCTTTCAACATCGCTTTATACATTGGCATAAGCGCGCGCGTCTTAAGAAGCCACCACATCCAGCGTTCTTGCGTAGGGTCTAGCGGGGCGCTAGGCAGTAGCGTGTCCGATCCGTCCGCGCCCTTGTAGCCGAACTCAAGCATCATCACGCTGCCATAGTTGGTGATCAGCGGGCAAACCGTGTAGCCGTTATACTGTTGGCTTGGCGCTTTTCCTTGCATAACGTCGACGAGATTTTGCGCGACGATTTGGTAGTGTTTGCGCACGCTACCGCCTGTTTTGCCAAACGGCGTAGCCACAATGTCGCCCGCGCCAAAAATCTCTGGGTAGGTTTCGCTTTGAAGCGTTTTGATATTTACTTTCAAAAATCCCGACGGATTGGCTAGTTTTGGATTTTGCGCCACAACCGCCGCGCCGCTTTGGTCTGGAACGATGTGAATAAAATCATACGGTTTTACGACATTTTCGCTCTTTTCCACTTCAATGCCAAGCTCTTCGTCCTTTACTAGTTTTGCTACGGCGAAAGTCGCCTCGCGCCGTTTGGCGTCGATTTTTATAAGTTTGCTCTTGAACTCGTGCGACATCTCTCTTTTGTAATAGAGTTTTTCGATCGCCTCCGCATAGGCTTTCACGCCAAACCACGCGCCGCCCGTCATCATTTGAGTCAGATTCGCGTTATCGCGTTTGCCGTTTCGCCTTATGTAATCCTGCGCCAAAAACGCGATCTTTTTAGGAGCGCCGCCGCATTTAAGCGGCGTAGCCGTTTCGCAAAAGAGCGCTGAAACTTTGTTTAGCTCGCTTTGCTTTGCCAACTCTTGCAACTGACCAAACGCGGCTGTCGCGCCTTCGTAAGCGTAGATCGAGGCTACGCCGTCCTTGCCTAGCATAGAGCGATTTAACCCGTCGATCGCCTCGTAGTTCAAATCTATACCCGCGGCTATAACCAAAAAATCATAACTTACCGTCTCGCCGCTAGAAAGCGTTACGAGTTTGCCGTCGGGATCAAGCGCGAGCGCCTTTTGTTTGATCCACTTTACTTTTTTGGGTATATAGTCGGCGTTGTCCAGCTTTGAATAATCGGCGCTAACCACGCCGCCCGCAATCAGGCTAAAAGCGGGTTGATATAGGTGCGTTTGCGTATCGTCGATAATCGTAACGTCGGGTTCTTCAAGTAATTCGCATAGCTTCGCGGCGGTCGAAACGCCCGCCGCTCCGGCGCCGATAACGACGATTTTACCTTTGGCGTTGATTGCCGCTAACGCTTTTGTCGGCGCGATCGCGGGGCTAAACGCCAACGCCGCGCCCGCGACGCCGGCGATCTTGAGCGCTTCGCGCCGTGAAATAGTCGTTTTCTCTCCAATCATTTATATTCCTTTCTCGTTTGAAAGATTGCAAACAGGAAAATATATCGGGTTTTTCCTTCATTTATTCTTAAAAAAGAATAAAAGAGCGTGTAATTTAAGCATAAAATAAAATAAATGTAATATAATAACGCCCCAAATCAACATCAAAGGGACAATTATGAGAAAGATTTTCATCGCTCTGGCGATTTTGACGCTCGCGGGAACGGCGGCTTTTGCGGACGCGGACGCCGATACGGGGCAACGCATATACCTAAAAACGCTAAGCGATCATACGGGCATGAACGGCGCGGATTTTGCGGCGCTACATACTACGGCGGAGTGGAACGCGCTTTTTGACGGCGACGCGGAGGGGTTCGTTAAAGAGATTGGGCAAAAGTATCCAAACGCGTTGCCATATTTAAACGGCGAAATGTTCGCAAAGCACAGACGGTATCTGAAGGCGTTTATGGCGAGCTACTCCAAAGACAGCGGCAATTTCCCAAGTTGTAACTAACTTAACGCGCGATCGCTTCCAAAACAGGCGAGCGATCGCGCCGCGGATCGAGCTAGGGGTCTAAGCGCGCCAAATAGGCGGCGCTTTGCCGCGCATTGTCATTCCCGCGAAAGCGGGAATCCATAAAAAGGTTAAAAGCCTATGCGACGCGCCCATATTTCGATTATTTGAAAGAGACGGATACTCGCCTTTGATTACTAACCGCTCGCGCTTGCTCCGCGCGGGTTGCGTAATTTTTCGGCTCCAAGATGGATTTAGCCGTCCCAGAACGCCCGTTAAATAGCCTTTAATCGAAGGTTGTCGGCTCGACGCGCCGTTAAGCGCGCAATTACGGGCAATATAATCTATCGGTTTGTTCCAAAGCGCAAAAACCGCCGTAAGTTCCGCGATCGGCATATTCGGAAAACAAAAAAGACGGGGGCTTTTGCGCAAACGATAGTCCGCGATCGCGCATTGACATATACCGGCGGTTCTCTATCGCAAAAACGCAAAAGCCGCTTTAATAAAAATAAAAACGCGCGAAAACAATATAAGGCGCTCGGGGAAACGCGACCCTAAACGTTTTGAATCCGCGTCTATCTCTTCGCGAGCGAGCTAAACGCTAAAGAGCCGAGCGTTTAGAAAACGCTTGATTCGCCCGAAACGCGAACAAAACGTCTCGGAAAAATAGTCGCTCTAGGCGCGATAGCGACAGATCAAACGCCGCCCAGCGCTTGGACGGCTAGACGACGAATTGCCCGGCGTTTTCGCGAAATTTGTTACCCCGCTAGCTCGCCGACGCCGAGCGCTTTTTTCATCTCGTCTTGATTCGACGCGTATTTCAGCGCGTTTTCTCTGTTGATCTCTCCGGCGCGGAAGGCTTTGATCAGCTCCTGCGTCTGCGTTTGCATCTTGGTTTGCGACTGCCCGATCTGCATTGTAGAGTAGATCTGGTGCAGTTTATCGTCGCGTATGAGGTTGGCGATCGCGGGGATATTAACCATAATCTCAAAAATCGCCTTTCGTCCGCCGCTAACTTTTGGCATAAGCACCTGCGAAACCACGCCTAAAAGCCCCATAGAAAGCTGCGTGCGGATCAAAGCTTGTTCGTCGGTCGGAAAAACGTTGATGATACGGCTGATCGTCTGCGGCGCGGAGTTGGTGTGAAGCGTGCCAAGCACCAGGTGCCCCGTTTCGGCGGCGGTAAGCGCGGTTCGGATCGTAAGCACGTCGCGCATTTCGCCCACTAGGATAATATCGGGGTCGGCGCGCAACGAGTATTTAAGCGCGTTAGAGAAACTGTGGGTGTCCTCGCCGATGCTTCTGTGCGAAACTATGCAGGTTCCGTGCGGGTGAATAAACTCCACGGGATCCTCGATCGTAATAATATGTCCTTTTTCCGTATGGTTTATCTCGTTGACTATCGCCGCCAACGTCGTCGTTTTGCCGCTGCCCGTTGGTCCCGTAACGAGAATCAGCCCCTTTTGACGTTTGATTAGGTCTTTAAGCATAACCGGCAGGTGCAAACTATCGATCGAGGGAATTTGCGTAGGTATTATGCGAAACGAAGCCGTTACGTTGTGCCGTTCGTAATAGTAGTTGCAACGAAAGCGCCCGATGGTCGGCATATCGAGCGCAAAGTCAAGCTCTTTCTCCTCTTCAAATTTCTTCTTTTGCGAGTCGGTCAATACGGAGTAACACATAGTTTGAACCGTATTGCGGTCGAGCTTTGGCAAGTCGAGCGGCGTTATTATCGAGTGAATGCGCACCTGAGGCTCGGCGCCGACAATAAGGTGCAAGTCGCTCGCGTCGTGCGCGATAACAGTTTTTAAGAGCTGATCAAGGCTCAAATCGCTTAGTTCCATACTCTGACTCCTTTTTTTTAGTTTAACCTACGACTCTAGGCGTGATAAAACTTTGACCGTCGGATTTAGGCGCGCGCGCGATTAGATCCTCAAAAACGGAGCGATCCTCTTTAGGCTCGTCGGCGCGAAGCCTCGCCCGCGCGTTAAAAAGCGTAGAAATCGCGTCGATGCGGCTTGTGTCCAACTCGTTTAGCTTTTCCACAAAGTCCAAAATCTCGCTCAAGCTACGCTTAGCCGCTTCGCGCTTATTAGGCGCGATAGTCAGCCGCGAAAGCGTTTCCAAACGATTCAACAACTCGTCGTCAATTGTCATCGGTTTCCCTTTGAAGATAATCTAGCAGAGTTTTGCTTGAAATTATGGTCGGATCATAGCGCACAAATAGTTTTTCGGCGCGATAACACTCCACGACTCCGCGATATTTTTCAATCGCCTCTTGCGTTAGCGCGCGCGGCAGCTCGATCGCGATCGTTTTCGTTCGTCGCGGATTGTCCACGCCAAAAATTAGCGCCAGCCAAACGACGCACAGAGCGCAGAGCGAAACCGCCAGCGCGGAGAGTCCGTAGCCCCCGTAAATCGCCCCCGCTCCCGCGCCGCCGACGAAAACGCCGCAAAATTGACAGGCGTTGAACACGCCGAGCGCCGATCCGCGCTCGTCCGCGCGCGCGAATTTTGTCGCGCTCGACTGCATTAGCGGCTCTAAGCTGTTAAGCCCCACGAAAAGCGCCATAACCCAAAAAACAAAACTTTCCGGACAAATCGCAATCAAAATAAACGTCGCGATCAAAATAGCGACGCCTATTAGCATAACCGCTTTGACCGCGCCTAACTTTTCGCCCGCGCTAGTTCCAATTCCCATAGCCAAAACGCCGCAAAAAAGCGCGGGCAAATAGACGCGCCAAAGCGTGTCCAGCTCAAAACCTTCGTTTTGGGTCAAAACCATCGGAATCATAAAAAACGAGGCGGTCATAACAAAGCTGTGTAAAAACATCGCGATATTCAACCGCCGCAAATTACGATTGGCAAATACGCGGCGTATCTTATTGCCTCTGATAGGCTCGATCGGCGTGATTTTCGGCGGGCTAGGCGCGATCGCCAAAATCGCAAGCGCGGGAAAAACAAGCGCGAAACTAACCCAGAATAGCGAAGCCACGCCGAACTTCGCGCCCGCGAGCGGACCCACAAGCAACGCGACGACGAAGCTACAGGCGATCGACATGCCCATCGCCGCCATCGCTTTGGATCGATTCTCCTCGTCGGTTAGATCGCCGATCGTAGCCGTGATAACGGCGCTAACCGCGCCTGCGCCCTGAATAAACCGCCCTATTATCAAAACTATCGCGTCGTCGGCTAACGCGCATATCGCCGAGCCGACGGCAAAAACGCACATTCCGATCGCGATCATCTTCTTGCGCCCTAGCCGATCGCTGAGCGCGCCGAAAGGATACTGAAAGATCATCTGCATAAGCGCGTAGCCTCCGACCGCGAGTCCCGCCAAAAAAGGAGCGCCGCCCTTTAGGTTCGCCGCGTCGATCGCCAATACCGGCAAAACGAGAAAAAGTCCGAAAAATCTCAACGCCAAAATCGCGCACAAATATAAAATTGGCTTAATAACTAATCCTTAACGTATTGGAAGCTCGGATCATATATGATCCGCGATTATGCGACTGATTTTAGCCTCCTCAAACAAAGGCAAAGCAAAAGAGATCGCCGCTTTGCTCGCGCCTTGCGACGTAACGGTTTACTCCGAGTTGATCGAGCCGATCGCGATCGACGAAAACGGCGCCGATTTCGCACAAAACGCGCTAATCAAAGCGCGCGCCGTTTTTGCGGCGTTAGGCGATCCTTCGGCGCTCGTTATCGCCGACGATAGCGGCGTCGTCGCGCCGATCTTGGGCGAAAACGTCCCCGGAATACATAGCGCCCGATACGCGGGGCTAGGCGCTAGCGACAAAGACAATCTAAGCAAAATGATCGACGCGATTAAAGCAAAAGGCGTAGATCGAACGCCGGCGTATTACGAAGCCGCGATCGCGCTTAAAAGCGAAAAGGGCGAACGAACGGCGAGCGGCAGGCTTGAAGGCGCGATCGTCGTCGAGTCGCGCGGCGCGTTTGGCTTTGGCTACGATCCGATCTTTATCCCTAAAGGTTTTAAGCAAACGCTTGGCGAGTTAAGCCCCGATATTAAAGCCTCGATAAGCCATCGCGCGAAGGCTATCGAGCGGATTAAACCGTTTCTTGGGTTTTAACGCGAGAGAGATCGCTTTTTGCGATCAAAAGAGCGTTTTATAGGGTCTGCGCGGAAAATAGTTTTGCTACAATGCAGTAGAAATTAAACCAAAGCGCAACGGCATGTATGACGTTTTTATAAAGTTTATGCGGGCGCTGAACTCGGCGGATCGCTCTTGGCAACTCTCTTTGGCTTTGACGCTAAGCGTGTTCGTAGGGCTTTCGCCCGTTTTCGCGCCCCATCTGATCGTCGTTTGCTTGCTGGCGTTTTTTCTTAACATAAACATCGGGATTTTTATCGTAGGTTGCGGCATTTTCGCGGCGATCGGCTACGTAGCCGATCCGTGGATCGAGTCTTTGGGCTACTATATTTTGACTCTGCCGAGCTTAGAAGGGCTTTGGACGAGCGCGTATAACAACCCGTGGATAAGCCTCTCAAACTTCAACCATACGATGATCTTAGGCTCGTTAGCCGCTTCGTTGATTATCGCTATTCCCGCATTTTTTGTTTTTCAGATTTTGGCGAAAAACTACCGTTTTATTCTCTCGAAGATCCCGCTGCTTCGCGCTATGCTAGAAGAGCCAAAACCGAAAAAGCCTAGCCTGTTTCGCTGGTTGGGGTTGATCGCTTTTACGGCGTTGTTTGGCGGCGCGGCGGTTTTTTGCGCGTTTTTTCTCGACGCGATCCTAAAAAATTATCTTGAATCGGCGTTAAGCGAACCGATTGGCAAACAGGTTACGATCGACAAGCTACAAACTTCGTTCAGCCCGCTTTCGATCGCGATTGAAGGCGTGCAGATTCCCGATCGCAAGGATAATATGAAAAACGCCGTCGCAATCGAACGCGTCGCGTTTAATCTCGACATGGCGCGCGCCTTTCACAAAAAAGTTTTGATCGACGAGCTTGCGGCAAACGGCGTAGTTATTGGACAAGCGCGCCTTTCTCCCTCCAAAGATCTGCCCAACCCCCCCGCGCGAGAAGAGGTTAAATCGGACGCGAAAAGCGCCGAATCTAGCGAAGGCGGATCGTTTTTTAACGAGCTGTCAAAAGAGCTGCCCGATCCCAAAACGATCTTGAAAAACGAAAATCTTTTAACGCTGACGGAGAGCAAAAAGATCGAAGCGCGCTTAATAGAGATTAAGACGTATTGGAACGAAATCGCGAAAACCAAATTTGACAAAAAGGCGTTTGCCGATCTGGAAAAACAGTATAACGATCTAGCCGCTAAAGCCAAGAAAATCACAAACGAAAAAGATTTAGCCGAAGTATTAAGCGCCGCGCGGACGCTTCAAAAAGCGCTAAAAGAGCGCAAAGAGGAATACGCGAATCTCATTAAACGTTTTGAAACCGAGCGCGACGAGGCGAGAAACCTTATTAAACGTCTCGCGGAGCTGCCAAAAGAGGATTACGAGGCGCTTCGCAAGAAATATAGTTTCGATATAGGCGGCTCGCTTAATCTCGCCGAGGCGTTGCTTGGAACGGAGATTGGCGACTACATCGATCAGGCGCTAGAGTGGTACGAGCTGGCGCGCCCGTATATCAAAGACGCGCTAGAGGCAAGATCGCAGATTAAAGGCGATCCGCTTCCTAAACCCGAACGCGGCAAGAGCCGCGTGGTAACTTTCGCCGAATACGATCCCAAACCGAACTATCTAATCAAAAAGGCTACTTTCGATCTGACGACAAAAGAGGGTAATCTCTATCTAGCGTCGCTAACGGGCGCGACGGACAATCAAAAAATCACCCGCGCGCCTATGGAAGCGCTACTTAAAAGCGAGCGGGTCAAAGATTTTGATTCCCTCTCGTTCAACTGGATTCGCGATCGCTATAAAAATAACGACGATCGTTTCGCGCTTAAGTGGATCGGCGCGTATCAGCGCGGCTTTAGCAAGGGCAAGTTTTTTATGAAGAGCGCCAAGATGGATTGGAGTTTTGCCGGAACGATCAAAGAGGGGAGGCTCGAATCCAAGCTAGAGGCGCTTTTCAGAGAGACCGCGCTCGGCGTTGAAAAACCTAAAACCGAGCTTGAAAAACTGCTGTCCGACACGCTAGAAGGATTAAACAAGTTCAGCGTTTCGGTTAGGCTATGGGGCGCTCCGCTAAAACCCGACAGCTCGCTTTCAAGCGATCTTGACGATCAGCTCAAAAAGCGATTCAAAGTCGCTTTGGAAAAACGGCTTAAAGCCTATGAAGCGGAATTAAAAGCGCAGATCGAGGCTATCGCGAAAAAAGAGCTTGCCAAACTCGGCGCGGGCGAGGCGGATATAGCCGCGATCGAAAAGGTTATTAAGGGCGAAGCGAGCCTAATTGTCGCGCTGGAGGAACGAACGGGCAAAAACCTCTCCGAAGAGGGGCTGAAAAAGGAGTTGCAAAAAGCGTTGCAGGAAAAGGCGAAAGCCGAACAGAAAAAACTTGAGGATTCGCTCAAGCAAAAACTGCGAGACGCGCTTAAAAAGTAGCGAGAGCCAAAGCGGGGGATAAAATCTTCGCTTTCGCGATCGATTGCGTTAAACGCCGCGCGACAAGCTAAACTTGAAACAGCGGCATATACGGTAAAGGTTTATACGCTTCTTGAGTATAATGCGTCAAAATTTGACTTAATTGGGGGGATAATAGATATGTTGGTTAAATCGGCGGCGATTTTCGCCGTTTTCTGCGCCGCGGCGTTTGCCAGCGCGCAAAGCGATTACGAAGCGGGGGCGAAAGCCGAAGACGCTGGGGATTATCAAAAGGCGGCGAGGTATTACGAAAAGGCGTGCGACGCAAACCACGCGGCGGCGTGCAACGATTTGGGCTTTTTATACGGCGAAGGACAAGGCGTTTCGCAAGATTATAAACGCGCCGCCGCGCTTTACAAAAAGGCGTGCGATAAGGGCGAATATATGTTAGCCTGCGCCAATCTAGGCTACGCCTACGACGAGGGCGAAGGCGTGGCGGTCGATCACGTAAAGGCAAACGAGCTATATAAAAAGGCGTGCGACGGCGACGACGCGCTTGGTTGCAATAATCTTGGCTACTCCTACGAAATTGGCGAAGGGATCGGAGTCGATCTAGAGCAAGCGCGACGGCTTTACGCAAAGGCGTGCGACGGCGACGAGCCGCTTGGCTGCTATAACCTCGGCGATCTCTACAAAAATGGAAACGGGGTAAAAAAAGATTTGAAAAAAGCGGCGCAATACTATGAAAAAGCGTGCGATAGCGGCGAATATATGTTAGCCTGCACCAGTCTAGGCTACGCCTACGACGAGGGCGAAGGCGTGAGGGTCGATCACGTAAAGGCAAACGAGCTATATAAAAAGGCGTGCGACGGCGGAGAGCCGCTTGGTTGCAATAATCTTGGCTACTCCTACGAAATTGGCGAGGGGATCAATGTCGATCTAGCGCAAGCGCGACGGCTTTACGCAATATCATGCGACGGCGACGAGGCGCTTGGCTGCTATAACCTAGCCGAAGTTTACAGAAATGGAACGGGGATAAAAAAAGATTTGAAAAAAGCGGCGCAATACTATGAAAAAGCGTGCGAATTGGGCGACGAGGACGCGTGCGAGGAGGTCAAAGGTTTAAAGAAGTAACCGCGCCCTCGTAAAAAAACCGAAGCGTTGCGTTTAGCGTCGAATATCGAAAGAGGCGAATGAAAAGAACGGCGGCGATTAGCAAGATGACGTGCGCTAGTTGCGCGTCGCGGATCGAGCGAGCGTTAAACAAACTTGAAGGCGTAAAAAAGGCGAGCGTCAATCTGGCGAGCGAAAAGTTGACGATCGAGTATGAAAATATCTCGTTCGAAGCGATCAAAGCGCGCGTCGAAGCGCTTGGTTTTGGCTTGTCGGATAAGCGCGCGGAGAGCGACGAATCCGACAAAGTTTTGCGCCTCAAACTGATCGCGGCGATCCTTTTCGCCGCGCCGCTTTTATATCTCGCGATGGCGCCGATGACCGGCTTAAAAAGCGTAAGCGATCCGCTGCTTAACGCGATTATTCAGGCGTTATTGACGGCGCCTATTATCGCCGTCGGCTATCGTTTTTATCTTGTCGGCTTCAAAACTCTTTTTGCTCTCTCGCCCAATATGGATAGCCTGATCGCGATCGGAACTTCGGCGGCGTTTGGATACAGCCTATTTAATACGATCCGTATCGCGCTTGGCGATTTGCACGCCGCGCATAATCTCTACTACGAAAGCGCGGGCGTAATTATCGCGCTGATACTGCTTGGCAGAACGTTGGAAGCCAAAAGCAAATCGCAGGCGAACGAGGCGCTTAAAGCGTTGTTGGATCTCGCGCCCAAAACGGCGATCGCCGTTGAAAACGGCGCGGAGGTTGAAAAGCCGATCGGCGAAATAGCGATCGGCGACGCGCTGATTGTAAAACCGGGCGGGCATATCCCAATCGACGGCGAAGTGATCGGCGGGCGGAGCTTAGTTGACGAGTCCATGCTAAGCGGAGAGAGTCGCCCCGTCTCCAAAACGATCGGAGACGCGGTTTTTGCGGGGACGATTAACCAAAACGGTTTTTTAACCTTTCGCGCTTCCGCGACGACGGGAGAAACGGCGCTTATGCGAATAGCGCGAATGGTGGAGGAGGCGCAAGGCTCCAAAGCGCCGATCGCGCGTCTAGCCGACAAAATTAGCGGCGTTTTTGTGCCGGTTGTCTGCCTAATCGCGGTTGCGGCGAGTTTGGCGCAGTATCTCGCAGGCGCGGATTTCGCCTTTGCGCTGAAGGTTTTCATCTCGACGCTAATTATCGCCTGCCCGTGCGCTCTAGGGCTTGCCACGCCCGCCGCGATTACGATCGCGACCGGCTTAGCCTCTAGGCGCGGCGCGTTGATTAAAAGCGGCGAGGCTTTGGAGCGGCTTGGGAGGGTTTCGACGATCTTTTTTGATAAAACGGGAACTCTAACGGAGGGCAAGATCGGCGCTAGTTTTAACGGCGATCGCTCTCTTTTGCCGACGCTCGCCGCCGCCGAAGCCAAAAGCGAACACCCGATCGGCAAAGCGATCGCCGCCTTAGCTAAGCCGCTATGCGAGGCAGAACGTTTCGAGGCTATCGCCGGCTTTGGCGTAAAGGCGGTCGTAAACGGCGACGAAGTGGAAATCGGCTCGCAAAACGGGGAGATAACGGCTACGATCAACGGAGAACCGGTCGGAAGTTTCGCTATAGCCGATCGTCCAAAAGCGGACGCTAAGGCGGCTATCGAAAAGTTAAGAACTTACGGCGCAGAGATCGTTATGCTTACGGGCGATAATGCCAAAACCGCCGAAACGATCGCTAAAGCGCTAGGAATCGAACGCTACGAAGCCGCTTTGCAGCCGCAAGACAAGGCGGTTTTGATCGCCGCCGCGCAAAAACGAGGCGAGATAGCGGCGTTTGTCGGCGACGGGATCAACGACGCGATCGCCTTGACGCAAGCGGACGTAGGGGTTGCGATCGGCGCGGGAACGGATATAGCGATAAAAAGCGCGGACATAGTGTTAATGCGCGGCGAATTGATAGCGATAGCCGAAGCGATAGCGATCGGTCGCGCTACGATAAAAAATATCAAACAAAACCTATTTTGGGCGTTTTGCTATAACGCGATCGGCGTTTCATTCGCCTGCTTTGGCGCGCTAAACCCTATGATCGCGGCGCTAGCTATGAGCTTAAGCTCCGTTTCGGTTTTGGCGAACGCCTTGCGTCTTAAAAAGCTCAAAATCGATTAGATCGCCTCCGCGCGCAACCGCAGACAAAGCGCGATTTGCGCGGCGTTTTACTTTGGAAACGACAAGAGGGCTTAACGGCTTTTAGGCAAGGCGGTCGCTCTGCGCTTTTAAGAGGAATTATATTCGTCTAGATCGTTTGGCGGCAGGCGCCGTAAGCTATAAGCGCGCAAAAACAGAGCGATATTTAACGCCCATAAACGCGGCTTCAAAAAGCCAAAAGTAACGCCGTATCGGTTTAGTTTAGTGCGTTAAGATTTTTTAAGCGTTTCTTAAAAAGCCGCGTTTTATTACAAACGTTTGACGCAACTTTTATATTTACTGTTGAAACGCAAAACCCTAATCGCGGCGATAATGATCGAGAGAATGTAACGCGCGCGAACGAGGTTTATTGATTTTTTCAGCGCGTTAAAGCCGACAAACCCGCCCCGCAAATAACTTTATTCTCGCTCTTTCCCCGTCATACCCGCGCAAACGAGTATCCAGACGCGCCGAAGGCGTGAAAAGGTTTGCGTCATGCCCGCGCGGGTGATAGAAGCGCAAGCGCTTCGTAGTCGAAGGCGGGTATCCGTCTCTTTCAAACAATCGCGATATGGGCGCGTCGCATAGGCTTTTAACCTTTTTATGGATTCCCGCTTTCGCGGGAATGACAAGAATGTGGATTTCCGCCTTCCTAATGCGCCTTGCGTTCCTACTAAAGCGGGAGCTTCGCGGGTATGATGGGGAGAAACGGGAATAACAGTGCGCGTTATGCCGCGCGCTAGCCTAATTTCTCCAGAGCAGGCGGATCGTTTTGCGGCGGTTTAATTACTTAGAGCGCCAACTTTGCTAAGGGTTTTGCGATTGTCTCCAAAACCGCTTAAACCAAGCCGACCTAAAGAAACGCAAATAAAGCTACTTTTGGACAAAAACAAAGCCTCGCAATGCGAGCGGTAAACGGGTTTAAGAGCCGATAAATCCGCATCGCAAATAGCTTCGCCGCTAAGTTTTATTCGCGCCCTTACGTTCCGAAACGCTTTTCGACGTTTAGCAAAGAACTCGCCGCGTTTTATCGATATAGCCTCCGATAAGATCGAGAGCGTTTTGGGGACAAATCGTTGGCGCGAGGCGACAAGCTGCGGCGCGACTTGGGATCGGAGCAAAAACTTGCCCTATGCATAAAATAGGCTAACGTTTATGCGGAGCTCTCGCTTTTGCGGCGCGCAAAGCGATCAATCTTTTAGCGCCGATTAGCCGTTAGTGTGACGAGGTCGGCTTCGTATAAAAATTGGCTTGGCGCGTAGTCGATTTTTTTGTAGGCGTCTCTTGCGGCGAAAGATAGAAAAAGACTCTCTTTCGCGCGGGTAACCGCTACGTAAAATAGCCTGCGCTCTTCTTCTATCGCGCCGCCTTGACTCATCAGCTTGCGATTTGGAAACCGTCCGTCCATAAGATCAATCACAAAAACCTCGTCAAACTCCAGCCCTTTGGCGGCATGAACGCTTAAGAGATTAACGCCGCCGCCTTCGCTCATCTCGCTTGAGCCAAGCGCCATAGCGTTGATAAACCGCTCGCTTGTCTGATAACGATCGGACAGCTCTTTTAACGTCCGCGCCTTCTCGTAAATCCGCTCTTTGGCGCTTTCTAAAAGCGCCTCGTTAAGCGCGCCGTTTTTGGTGGCGCGTTGTTTGGCTAAGCGGTTTGCAATCGCGTCGAACAGCGTCGAGGCGATAATTTTTTCCAGCCGTTTTTTTGGGCTTGGCGTCGATTGCAAAGCTCCTAACAGCTCCCAAAAGGCGCCCAAAAACTTAGCGCTTTCGCCGTTAAGACGCGGGTGCGCCAAAAGCGGGTGGTTTTCAAAACCGCGCGGCAAACTTTCGCCGTTTGTTTTGCGCTTCGGCGCTTCAAGCCCGAACAGTCCCGCCTCTTTCGCGGCAAAAAGCGGCTTGTTAAGCGATTTTGGCTTGAGAAAACCGCGCAAAAAATCGCCTTCGCCAAGCTCCAAACTCGCGTCGTATAGCTCCCTCGCGCCGTTAGCGCCGTAGCCGGAAGCGTATTCCATGATATGGACGAAAGCGAGCAGATCGCGCGGGTTGATCGCAAGTTCCATCAGATCCAGCGCGGCTTTGATCTCGCGCGATTCAAAAAAGCTAGCGCCGCCCCTGCGTTTGCAAGATAAGCCAAGCTCTCTTAACGCCGCTTCGATTCCGTCGGCGCTAGAGTTGTTGCGGAAAAGGACGGCGATCGCGTTTTTGTCGCGACCGGACGCCGCGATCTTGGCGGCGATCGCGCGATACTGCTCGTAAAGCTCGTCATACATTAGCAGACGGGGCGCGGAGCCGACATGCGCTTTGATCGGCTGCAACGTCTTTTCATAAACCCGCCTATTGCGCGCGATCACGCGGTTTGCTAAGCTCAGAATCAACGGCGTTGATCGGTAGTTTTTCGTCAGCGTCCAGATTTTCGCGTTTTTATAGCGCTTTTCAAAATCGGAGATGATGCTTATGTCCGCGCCGTTAAAGGCGTAGATGCTCTGATCGTAATCGCCCACGCAAAAAAGCGACGGCGGGTTTATCGCTTCTAAAACGGCGTTTTGCAGCGGGTTAGTGTCTTGATATTCATCCACCAACGCTTCGCGATAGGGATTTTTCGCGCCCTCTAGCAACGCGCGGCGCATTTGAATAAGCAGATCGTTAAATCCCGCGAATCCCAGCTCTTCTTTTAGCGCGTCAAACTCGTCGGACATTTGCCGATACAGCTCGGCGTTTGCCTTGTGCGCGGGATTTTTCGACGCCAAATAGTCGCCAAAATCCTCCTCGCCGCGATTTTCAAACAAATTTTTGTAATCAAATAGCGCGGAACAGCTCAATACGTTTTGCGCGCCGAACGATCTAAAAGCGTATTTATCGTAAACGGTTTTGAACAGCGTTTTAAGGTCCGAAGGACGTTTTAGCAGTATATGCTTGCCGATTTTTTTAAGCCACTTATAGCTAACGGAGTGAAAAGTTCCCGCCATTACGCTATCGGCGGTTTTTTGGTCGAACGCTTTGGCGATTCTCGCGATCATCTCGCCCGCCGCTTTGTTGGTGAAGGTTAGCAACAATATCTCTTCGGGCGCGACGCCCGCGTTAAGCAGATAAGCGATCCGCCCTACGATCGCGCTGGTTTTGCCCACTCCCGCGCCGGCGATAATCAGGTTGTATCCAAGCGGCGCTTTCGCGGCGGCGAGTTGCTCTTCGTTTAATCGCGAAAGCGGCATAGCTTATCCTAGCGCGAACGCTACGCTAGCAGGCTTTGAGCAAGAAGCGCGATCCGATCGGCGTTAAAACCGAAATGATCGAAAAGCTCGTCCGACGGAGCGGACGCGCCGAAACTATCCATTCCCACGACGGCTTCCGCAAAGCGAAACCACTCGTTGGCGCTTGCCGCTTCAATCGCGATCGCGATCGTTTGCGGATCGATAATCGTCTCGATATACTCGTCGTCCTGCTCGGCGAATAGATCAAAACAAGGAACGCTAACTACGTTCGCCGCCGCGCCTAAGTCGCGGAGTTTGTTCATAGCCGCAAGAGCCAGTCCGACTTCGCTCCCGCTTGCCATTAGCGTTATTTTCGCGTTCTTCGAGGTTTTAAGCAGATAGCCGCCTTTGGCTATGTCGCCTACGACGCCGACGCGATCAAGAGCGGGCAAATTCTGACGGCTTAACACAAACGCCGAAGGCGCGTCAAGTTTGAGCGCGATCTTCCACATGGCTATATTTTCGTATCCGTCGGCGGGGCGAAAGACGTAAAAGTTTGGCAACGCGCGATAGGCGCTAAGATGTTCGATTGGCTGGTGGGTGGCGCCGTCTTCGCCCACGCCGATACTGTCGTGCGTCCAGATAAAAAACCGTTTGGCTTTCATCAGCGCCGCGGTTCTAATCGCGGGTTTTTGGTAGTCGCTAAAGACGAAAAAGGTCGAGTCAAACGGGATAAAAAGCCCATAAAACGCGATCGCGTTGCAAATCGCGCTCATCGCGTGTTCGCGTATTCCAAAACGGATATTCGCGCCCTGCGGCGCAACGCCCAAATTTTTAAGCTCCGTCTTGTTGGAGCCGGCGAGATCGGCGCTGCCGCCGATAAATCCGGTCAATGCTTTAGCGATAGCGTTTAATATCTCGCCGTTCGTCTCGCGGGTCGCCTTTGACGTTTTGTCGAAAGTAGGATATTGGATTGAGTCAAAATCAGGGTTTAGCAGTTTTTCAAGCGTCGGTTTTTTGTCCGATTTTTTAACGCGATCGTTCCACTCGCGCTCTAGCAACTCGCCTTTTTCCAGCGCGGTTCTAAACCAAGTCAGCGCGGTTGGCGGGATATAAAAAGGCTCGTCGCTCCAATTGGCTTTGGCTTTGGAGGCGGCTATTTCGCCTTGACCTAACGGCGCGCCGTGCGTTTTAGCGCTGCCCTCCATGCTCGCCGCGCCTTTGGCGATCGTGGTTTTGGCGATGATAATCGTAGGCGCGCTCTGTTTTTTCGCGCTCTCGAGCGCCGCGTCGATCTGCGCAAAATCGTGTCCGTCTATGGCGATCGTGTGCCAGCCTTGCGCTTGAAATCGCGCCGCTACGTCCTCGTTAAAGCATATTTCCAACTTGCCGTCGATGGTAATATCGTTGCTATCGTAGATTACGATCAGGTTGTCAAGACGATTAAATCCCGCGAACGAGGCGGCTTCGTAACTTATCCCCTCCATAATATCGCCGTCGCCGCAAAAGCACCATACCTTATGATCGATAATCTCTTTGCCCAAAAGCGTCTCCGCGCGTTTTTGCGCGAACGCAAAACCGACCGCGTTGGCAAATCCTTGCCCCAAAGGTCCCGTAGTAACCTCGATCCCTTCGGTATGAACGCGCTCCGGATGCCCCGGCGTTTTAGAGTTAAAACGTCTAAATTTTTTTAGATCGTCTATGCCGATTTGGTATCCCCACAGATGCAAAAGCGCATAGATTAACGCGCTGCCATGCCCGCCCGAAAAGACGAGGCGATCGCGGTTTAGCCATTTGGGATTGCTCGGATTGTGTTTGAGGTGAAAACCAAACACGCTTGCAATATCCGCTAAACCCATAGGCATGCCGGGATGACCGGAGTTTGCTTGTTGAATCATATCCGCCGCTAGAAAGCGGATCGTATTTGACATTTCGCCAAGCGGCGCGTTTTCAAGAGGCATTTAGGATTCTTTCGGAAAAAATAGGGCGCTAGTTTAGCAAAAGCGAGATTTACCGCCCGACATTCATTTTCGGTTTGCAAGTTTTATCAAAAACTGCGTTGCGGTAACGCATTCCGTCAAGGCAAACTTCGACGAGCGTTAGGGGGCGTTATCATGAATTCGCAATTACTTTCAACCTCGTTTAAAAAAATTCCCCTCTGTGTGTAATTAGCCTAACTTTTCTAATGTTGTTGGCGGGTTGCGGCGGCGGAGGCAACGACGACAATAAGCAAAAGTCTTCTCCTTCGATCGTATGGCAAAAAAGTCTTGGCGGTAGCTCCACTGACTGGGCTGCTTCCGTCCAACAGACAAACGACAACGGCTATATTATCGCGGGTTCTAACCGCTCTAACGACGGCGATGTAACGGAAAACCAAGGCGGCGCCGACTACCGGATCGTAAAACTAAAACAACGCCGCGTAAGGAGACGTAACAACGCCGACTCGCCCTTCCCGTCACTCCCGCGAAGCGCCCGCGCGGGTAGGAGCGCAAGGCGCGCAGGATTGCGAGAATCCATTCCCATAAGACTTGGCGAAACGAGGAAATCTATCTCCTTTTCACGCCTTCGGCGTATTTGGATACCCGCCTTTCTTCGCCATTGCGGGCGGAGACTGCCCTATCGCTTCGTCGCGGGTATGGCAAAGAGGGCGCGACGCGGGTTGAAACGCGAACTCAAACCCCGCGCGCGAGTCAAACCAATGCCGCGTTTTAACGAAGGCGGGTCGTTTCTCAAAACTTTGCGGCGCGTTAGCGCTCGTCGTTGGCTATTAAACGCGCGATTTTTGCTTAAAACCGCGTTAAAGGTTATTTTGATCGGGCAAAACCTAGCAAGCGCGATAATTCGTCAAGCCGTCGCCGTTTGTTGCTCCTCTCTAAGGAACCTGACGTATTTTGGAATGGTGGGGATATAGGTTTCATCGTCCCATAGCGTACTTGTGATCATCAGATCGGCGCTGTAGCGGTTGCAGGCGATCGGCACGTTGTGGATTCTGCATTGGCGAAGCAACATCTGAATATCCGCTTCGTGCGGTTGCGGATTAAGATCGTCGATCAAAAAGATCGCCAGATTGATCTCGTGGCGCACCACCATCGCCGCGATCTCCGCGTCGCCGCCTAAGGGTCCCGAATTTAGGCGGATAATCTCCGCTTCGACCCCTTTTTCGTCAAACGCTTTTTGGATAAGACCGCCCGTAGTTCCCGTGCAAATAAGTTTATGATGAGATAGCGTCTCGGCGTTAAAGGTAGTCCATTCAACCATATCCACTTTGCGCTGATCGTGCGCCACGATAGCTATCGCCAATCGTTTATTTAGATTCAGCCGTTTCATTGCTCCTCCTTCGATTCGGAAAATCTTAGCATTTCGCGCGCTTGTATCATATCTTTATCGCCGCGACCGGAGATATTTACTATGGCGGTTTTGCCCTTCAAATCCAGCTTGCGAAGATAGGCGACGGCGTGCGCGGATTCAAAAGCGGGAATAATCCCCTCCGCGCGGCTTAACCAGACAAACGCTTGGAGCGCTTCGCTATCGGTTATCGCGTCGTATTTGACCTTGCCGCTTTCCTTTAACGCCGCGTGTTCCGGTCCAATCCCCGGATAATCTAGCCCCGCCGAAACCGAGTGCGCCTCCAAAATCTGCCCCTCGTCGTCTTGCAACAGATAGCTTAATTGCCCGTGCAACACGCCGGGCGCGCCTTTGGAGAGGCTCGCGCCGTGCTTGCCGCTCTCAAGCCCCAAGCCGCCCGCTTCGATCCCCACGCATTGCGTCCGCGGATCGTCGAGAAAATAGTGAAACGCGCCCATAGCGTTACTACCGCCGCCAATGCAGGCGATCACATAGTCGGGCAGTTTGCCGCAAAGCTCCAAAATCTGCGCGCGCGCCTCGTAGCTGATAATCGCCTGAAAATCGCGCACCATCATAGGGTAGGGGTGCGGACCCGCGACCGTGCCGATAATGTAAAACACGTCCCTTGCGTGAGTAACCCAGTGGCGGATCGCCTCGTTCATCGCGTCTTTTAGCGTTTTCGAGCCGCTTTTTACCGAATGCACCTTCGCGCCTAGCAGCTCCATTCTAAAAACGTTTAGCGCCTGACGCTCCGCGTCGCGCGCGCCCATAAACACCTCGCATTCAAGCCCCAATAACGCGGCGATTGTCGCCGTTGCCACGCCGTGCTGCCCCGCGCCCGTTTCGGCGATCACTTTGGTTTTGCCCGTTTTTTTGGCGATCAAACCTTGCAAAACGGTGTTGTTGATCTTGTGCGAACCCGTGTGGTTGAGATCCTCGCGCTTTAAGAAAATATTCGCCTGCAACTCGTCGCTTAAACGTTTGGCGCGATACAACGGCGAAGGGCGACCGACGTAGCTTGCGAGCAGATCGTTCGCCTCGCGCCAAAACGTTTTGTCGCCTCTTAGCGCGCGATAGGTCGCTTCAAGCTCGATCAATAACGGCATTAGCGTTTCGGGAACAAACCGCCCGCCGAATTTGCCAAAATGTCCGTTTTGATCGGGGTCTCGTTTTGAGGGCGAGGGAATATACATTATTCGCCCTCGACGTCCAAAATCGCGTAAAAATTCGTCAGCTTTTTAATCTTCTCCGCGCCTTTTAGATCAAACAGGTTGATCACAAACGCCGCCTCGACGCACTTTGCCCCGACGCGCTCGATCAGCCTGATCGAGGCTTCCGCCGTGCCGCCCGTAGCTATGAGATCGTCTATAAACAGCGCTCTCGCGTTTTTAGTGGAGCCAAAGGCGTCGATATGAATTTGCACTTCGTCAAACCCGTATTCAAGCGCGTATTTTTCGCTTGCGGTAGTATATGGCAGTTTGCCCGGTTTGCGAATAGGCGCGAAGCCTACGCCAAGCGCGATCGCAAGCGGCGCGCCAAAGATAAACCCTCGCGCTTCCGAGCCGACTACAAAGTCGATGTCGGCGTTTTTATAGCGATCGACGAAATGATCTATAACCGTCTTAAAGGCTTTATGATTGCCTACAAGCGTAGTTATATCCTTGAACTGAACGCCGGCTTTGGGAAAATCCGGCACGTTTCGAATTGTTTCCAGCAAAAAAGCCTTTTGATCCGCCGAAATAGCCATTCTTGTCCTTTATAATAGAGCTTCGATCTTGCTTTCAAGGTCTTTAATTTTATGACGAATCCGCTCGTTTTCAATACGGTATTGCGCGTTACGAGATTTGAACGCCTTAACGTCGTTTCGCAGACGATTCATCTCCTCGTTGAGAATGTCGGTGTTGCCTAAACTTCGCTGCAATTGTATCTGATACTTGCGGATAAAAATTTCGGCTTCTTTTAGCGTCTCTTTTAACGCTTGGTTGCTTTTATGCTCTTTTTCCATCAAGTTTTTGTAGTAAAAGGCTTTGAAAAACAAAAACCCAATCGCCAGCAGCACGATCGTTATATAAAGCCACTCAAAAAAGATCACTTAGCTTCCAATTCGGCTATTTTTTCGATTCTCGCGCTATGCCGCCCGCCCTCGAACTTCGCGCCAAGCCAAGCGTCTAGGATCGATTCCATCGCTCCGAATCCTATCGCTCGCGCCCCAAAACACAGTATATTCGCGTCGTTGTGCGCTCTTGCCATCGTAGCGGCGTAAGCGTCGTGACATAACGCGGCGCGAACGCCCTTAAACTTATTGGCGGCTATGCTCATTCCGATCCCCGTTCCGCAGATTAGGACGCCGCTTACGCCGCCTTTTTGAACCTCGACACAAACTTTAGCGGCGTAATCGGGATAATCGACGCGATCGCGGTTATACGCGCCCATATCCACGATCTCGCGCCCGCGTTTTCGCAGATATTCGATCGCGGCGTTTTTCATATCGATCGCCGCGTGATCCGAGCCGATAACAATTTTTTCCATAACGCAAATTATAGCGACATAATTTTAGACGCTTTAGCGGGCGTTTTGAACGCCCGCCGAACGACCCTTGCTAAACTTAAATTGACGGCGAGAGGGGCGATCGCGCGTTTAGATTTACGGATATAAACCTATTTTCGCGATTTGCGCAAGTCGCGCAGATACGCCGCCACGCGGTATCCGTCGTGCCACGGAACTCGCGCAAAAATAGCCTCCGTAGGCAACGCCTCGCCCATTTTTGTCGTAAGCTCCCAATCAAACTTTCCGTATCCGTCCTGAAAGGCTTTGCTTAACATCTCGTCTTTATCTTCCATCGCGGTTTTGGAGCGCTGGTTTTGTAGCAATTCCGAAAAATTGTCGATCAGCTCGGATTTTCGATTGAAGCCAAACATGCTAACCGCCTTCGTATTGCAATCGATCAGGTTAAGCTCGTCGTCCCACAAAAAGGCGGCGATCGGCGTCGCGTCTAGCAACGCCAGCGGTATCTCTTCCGCCTCTTTAACGTTTTTGTCTTTGGTTACAATCTCGCGCAGATCCTGAATATACGCCGCGAGACAACGAACGCCGTTCCAATCCATGCTTTTTAGCGTTATCAGCACGGGCAACTCTTTGCCGGACGCCGTTGCCTCCATCAACTCGAAAACATGATAGCCTTCCTCCAGCGCGACGACGATATTTTTGCGCCTTATCTCCTCGGTGGGTTCTCCGTTTGGCTGAAACGCCGGCGAGTAGTGAAAGAAATGTTTGAGCATGTCCTCTTTGGAGTTCGTTTCAAAAAGACGCATAGCCTCCAAGTTGCAATCGATCGCCGTTACGCCGTCGTCGAAAAAGACGCAGGCGATCGGCGTCGCGTCTAGCATAGCGCGGACGCGCTCGTTGGCTAAGCGTTCGTTTTCCTCTTTTTTCTTGATTTCACGCAGATCGATGCAGTATATGACGTAACCGCGCTCGCTTCTCCAATCGGCTCGAACGACGACCAGCTTCGTGGGCAGAGGATCTCCTTTGGCGTCTATGTAAAGCCATTCGATTTGCGAGCGTCCCTTATCGTCGCACTCTCTAAGCGCCGTTTTTATTTTTTCGGAGCTAAGAGCGCCGTCCGGCTGATATTCGGGGTGAAATTCCTTAAAACGGCGCAATAGCTCGGCTTTGCTCGCCGCGCCGAACATACGCTCTATTTCCGCGTTGCAATCTATAATGCGGTTGTTCTGATCGCGCAACGTGCATCCGATCGGCGCCTTGTCCAGAAGAAAGCGCGCATTTTCGTTCGCGATATAGGAGCTTAACGCGGTCGCGTCCAGAAACAGCACCTTCGCGCCGAGAAATTTTTTGTGTTCGTTGATTATTGGAACAGATTGCACAATATAATGGTGTTTTTTGTCGTCTTTTGGAAACTTTAACTCTAGCTGTTTTTCTTGAGTGGCGCCCGTCCACCTGATCTCCTCGAACGCCTTTTTCGCGCCCGCGATCAATTCGTCGCCGCCTTCAAACAGCTTATAAACGTCGTTAAAATGTTTATTGATGGCGGCGTGGCTATTTTCAATCCCCACGGCGCGCGCGAATTCGTGGCTGCAAAAGTCAATAAAACCGTTCTCGTTTATATACATAATGCGGTTTGGTTCATATTTCAGCGTTAGACACGCTCGTTCGCCTAAGCGAATCTTCTCTTTGAAATCGTCGCGCTGCAAGTTTTCATTTACGGTAGGTTGCATAGTCTTATCCTCAATTATTGTTTTTATTTTGTAATAATAACCCAAATTAACATTAACGCGGCTAATACGGTTTAACGGATTTGATTAAAAAATAGGTAGCGGGGGGGGGGGGGGGCTTTTGACCTATTTAGCTATTTATAAAAGCGCTTAAAAAAAGAGCAAAGCGTCGTTTATAGATAGTCGAACAAACGCCGAAATCCGCCTTGCCGTTTTTTGGATTTCGCTTTTATTAAGGCGGCAGCTTTATCTTAGTAAAGTTATATATTTATCAATTCCATGTTTAGGATCGAAAGAAAGACGCTCTTTGCGACCAAGCCGATAATAGCCGCGATCGCTCCAATTGCGTTGCGCGCGTTTGAGCGCGGCGATTTACAAGAGGCGAGGGCGATACGATCGGACGATCGGAATCGATCCAAACCATACGTTCGCTTACAATAATCGCGCCTCTCTTACAATGATTTAGGCGAATATAGCAAAGCGATCGCCGAACGACGCGATCGCTTATAATAATCGCGTAAACGTTTGCGGGAAATTAGGCGATCTAAAGAGCGCTACAAAAGACGCTCGCAAGGCGATTGCAGGTTGTTGTAAAACCTAAGAAAGAGAAACTTAACCGCGATAAACAAAAAAACGCCCCCCTCGCGCCTATATAGCAAATCAAGACGCGCAAACGTCGATCGCTGGGGGTAAAAATCGATCAAGCGCCGCATTTTTTGACTTTCGTTTGCGTTAAAGTTCGTAGTTTTGTCTTGGCGGAGCTATCCAAACTTGAAATAAGCTATCCGCCGAAACGAAGCGGCAGTCGTTAGAGATCGGCGAACTAAGGGGCGACAATAAAGCGCTTAGGGCGGAACAAGTCGCGATCAAACGGCTTATTGGAACTGTTCTATCGGGAACGCCGGATATGATCGCTAACATGTTTTGTATTAACCGCGTTTTATTCGCTTGTAAGAAACCGACAAAGTTATAACGGCGCGGGTTCGTCGCTAAACAAGAAAGTCAAAAAACGCATTTTCAATCAAAAAATGTAAACGTCGCAAAAACGCTTGAGCGCCAGTCGCTTTATTCGCGCCTTTATATCGTCGCGCAATCGCTAGTAATTTTATGTATCTCGCCGTCAATTCGCGCCGCGAGAGACTTCGCCGCCCGATCGCCTTATCTGTATTTGTTTGAAATTGTTATCGCGCTCTATTTTTCAGGTAATAGCAAGTTTAGCAAACGACGACGCCCGATCTCAAACTCCCGATTCGCGTTTCATCTTAGTTCGGTCGCGCATTCTACTCTCCTTCGCGATCAGAGTCGCCGAATTTGATCGCGCTCCATCAGGAACGCTGGTAGCGGTCGCCAAGCTGCCTGCTCTTGTTTTTTTCAATGGGCGGCTACGTTCATGGGTTTGAGAGCGAAAAACGCGCCAACTTCCTAAGTCAATTCTCCGCGCAACGCCCCAGAAGGGCTTATCGGCTCGTTAGCGCGGCTTGCTTGTTTCAAAGATATAACAAGCGCCCCGTATCGTTCTAACATTTGTCGTCAAGAAGCGAAACGCGCGCGAAAAACGCCGCTTTTATTGAACGTAAAATCGCTAGAATTTCAACGTGAAACTAAAACTGATCGTATGCGTTAGCGCCTTGTGCGCCCTGATAACGCTTTGCGTCGTCGGCTATAGCGATCCCTTTGCGTTCAACAAAGACGAGATTTTGCTAAGTCCAAGCGCGGAGCGTTGGTTCGGCACGGATCGGCTGGGGCGCGATCTGTTTAGCCGCGTTATCGCCGGCGCTAAAAATTCGCTAATTATCGGCGTTTTGAGCGCGATAATCTCAAGCCTGATCGGGCTTATCATAGGCATTACCGCCGGCTATTTCAAAGGAAAAATAGACAGGGCGATTGTCGTGGCGATCGATCTGTTTTTGACGTTTCCAACATTCTTTTTATTGTTGACTCTTGTTAGCTATATGGACGCGAATCTGTTTTTGCTTATCGTCGTCATCTCCGTTACGGGCTGGATGGGGACGGCGCGAATGATCCGAAGCGAGGCGTTCGCGATCGGAAGCAAGCCTTTTATCAAGATACTGCAAACGGCAAACGCGTCGTTGTGGAAGATCGTTTTCAAATACTACGCGCCGCTTTTGGCGCCAATTTTTTTGGTCGGTTTCACGTTTGGCGCGAGCGGAGCGATTTTGGCGGAGAGCGCGTTAAGTTTTCTAGGGCTCGGAATTGCGCCGCCGAATATGAGCTGGGGCAGTCTATTGGCGGAAGGCAAGGCGTTGATAGATATTGCGTGGTGGGTCAGCTTTTTCCCCGGGCTGTTTATTTTCGCCGTTACATTCGCGCTTTTGAGCCTAAGCGACTATTTGCAAAAACGATTCAACAGCCGTGAAGCCCTATCTTGATTCGTTATTAGCGGAGTGCGGACTGGACGAAAACAATCCCGATCCGCTTCTGATCGCCCGCGATCTGCCCGACGACGCGGCGCTAATTTGCGCGTTGTTTGCTTACGGCAACGTCAAGGCGATGATCGCTTTTTTGCGCTCGCTTGATTTTAGCTTGTTAGACTGCGACGAGAACGCGATCAAAGGCAAATTAGTCGATCGCTATTATCGCTTTCAGAGCGTCGAGGATACGCAAAACGTTTTTATCGCGTTCGCGAAAATGCGCAGAGATAACGTAACGCTCGAACGCCTTTTTACCGAAGCGTATCAAAAAAACGGTTTTTTATCCGCTCTGTCAAATATGATCGCTATCTTAAAGAGTTACGCGAAAGCGCGGACATTCGGACTTAACTTTCTGTTCTCCAAGCCGTTTGATCACCGCAACCCAAAAGGGGCGAGCGCGTTAAAGCGCTATCTTATGTTTCTTCGCTGGATGGTTCGCGACGGTTTTCCCGATCTAGGCAGATGGCGCGGCGTAAAAACTTGCGATCTATTGATCCCGCTAGATACTCATAGTTTTGCGCAGGCTGGCAAACTCGGATTACTGAAACGTAAAAGCGCCGATCTGCTTGCCTCTATCGAGCTTACGCAAAAATTAAAAGAGTTCGATCCAGACGATCCCGTTAAATACGATTTCGCGCTCTACCGCTTAGGGCAAAACGGCGCTAAACGTCAAAAAAGCGCCGCATCATAGCCGTTAGTTTTTGCGTCTCTAGCGTCGGCTCGTAGTAGATCAAGATATTGTTTAGCTGCGCTCTGGATAACGCGCCTTTTTCAAAATTTTTGTGTATGCGTTTACCGCGTTTTAACGCCTCTTTGCTTTCCGTGCTGGCTACGTTAATAATCATTACCTTGCCGTCCGCGTCCATCTGCTCTAATAGCGCGTCGTATTTGTAGATAAGGTTTTCCCCATCGACGCGATCGCGGAATTTGCACTCGACAATATAGAGATGATTGTTTTTTATCATTAAAACGTCAAACTCGTTTTGTATAGTAACGCCGTTAATTGTTTCGTAACATATCTTGGCGCCAGACATAATATCGTCAAAACTTAAACGGCTTACAAGATGATATATTTGCTCTTCAAAAAGCTCGCCTAGAATATAGTTAATGTTTATTGGTCGTCCGCGCCGATTTACCGCGCCTATCTTATATAGCGGACGAATAATCGCCCCGTATAGCTCTTCGTTAATATCCTTTTCCTCCATAACTCGTTTGCGATACTTTTGAAACAGTGAAAAATTATTGGTTATCTCTTGGACAAACGGTCTTCTTCGTTCCAAGTCGCTCGCGTTTTTCGCCTCGACGATCTGATAACCTTTTGAGATGATATGATCGTCGATCTTCATATTATGTTTTATCGACGTTTTTTCTAACCCGTTTATAGTTAAAACGGAGAGATCGTTTGAGTAGCGCCCATATATTAAAAGCCTAGCGCCAACGTCTAGTAACTCTTTAGATAGCAAGATTGCCATATCCGCCTGCCCGTCGCTAAGATTGATATAGAGTTGATCGGGCGGCGCAAACTGCGCGATCGACGACGATAGTTTGACGATTGATTGAAGATCGCAGTTTTCAAGACGTATTTCTCGAAGCGTGCATTTAAGGCGGTATTTGCTTCTAAGAGCGCTTAGCCCCCTAACAATTCTAGCCGCGTTTTTATCGTCGCGCTCGTTGGCGTTATAGACCAAAACATGCAGGGTGATTTCGGATTTGAACTCAAAAAATACAGGTAAGATCGACGAGTCAAAATCGCCAAGCAACGAGATCAAAACCATGATCGCCCAATCCGCGCGCGCTTTAATTTTTGCCGCGCAAAAACTAAGAAGCCGGCAATCATAACATATTCAAAGAAAGACGCGAGGAAGGAGCGGGGGCGCTAGGCAATCCGCCCCCTAGCGCCCCGTTTTGTTAGCCGCGTTTAGCGAATGGATTAGTAGTCCATGCCGCCCATACCGCCGCCCGGCATTGCGGGAGCGGCGGGTTTGTCCTCTTTGACTTCGCTTACGGTCGCTTCGGTCGTCAACAAGAGGCTCGCCACTGAAACCGCTTTTTGTAGCGCGATGCGTTCGACTTTGGTCGGATCGACAATACCCGCCTCAAACAGATCGACATACGAGCCGCTAGAAGCGTTGAAGCCTACGTTTGGCTTTTCTTGTTCGACCGCGTTGACCACCACGCCGCCGTCAAAGCCCGCGTTTTCGGCGATCTGGCGAAGCGGAGATTTGATGGCGCGAAGGATAATTTCCGCGCCGATCGCCTCGTCGCCCTCAAGTTTCAACTTGACCTTGGAAGCCGCGCGAATTAGCGCCACGCCACCGCCGATCACGATGCCTTCCTCAACCGCCGCTTTGGTCGCCGAAAGCGCGTCGTCCACGCGATCTTTGCGCTCTTTCATCTCAATTTCGCTCGCCGCGCCGACTTTGATCACAGCCACGCCGCCGGAGAGTTTCGCCAAGCGCTCTTGGAGTTTTTCTCGATCGTAGTCGCTTGTGGTTTCGCCGATCTGTTGTTTGATCTGCGCGATTCTGGCTTTGACGTCTTTGCTTTCGCCTTTGCCATTTACAATCGTGGTGTTCTCTTTCTCGATGATAACGCGAGCGGCTTGACCAAGATCGTTAAGCGTAATACCTTCTAGCGTGCGACCAAGCTCTTCGGCGATCACCTGACCGCCCGTTAGAATGGCGATATCTTCAAGCATAGCCTTTCTTCGATCGCCAAATCCGGGCGCTTTAACCGCCGCGATATTCAAAACGCCGCGCAGCTTATTGACCACCAGCGTAGCGAGCGCTTCGCCCTCTACGTCTTCGGCGATGATAAGTAACGGCTTGCTCGTCTTGACAAGTTGCTCAAGCAGCGGCAGAAGGTCTTTCATAGAGGAGATTTTTTTGTCAAAAAGCAGGATATACGGGTTTTCGATCTCCGCTTGCATCTTTTCGGAATTGGTAACGAAATATGGAGAGAGATAGCCGCGATCAAACTGCATGCCCTCCACAACGTCTAGCTCGTCGTTGATCCCTTTGGCTTCCTCGACGGTGATAACGCCGTCTTTGCCGACCTTTTCCATCGCTTCGGCGATCAGTTTGCCGATTTTCGCGTCTTCGTTAGCCGAAACCGTCGCGACTTGTTCGATCTCTTTTTTGTCTTTAATGTCGCGGCTGATATTTTTAAGCTCGGCGATAATCTCTTCGCTCGCTTTGTCCATACCGCGCTTAATGCTGATCGGATTGGCGCCGACGGTTACGCTGCGCAGACCCTCTTTGAAGATCGCGTGCGCGAGGATTGTCGCCGTCGTGGTGCCGTCGCCCGCTTCGTCGGCGGTTTTGCTCGCCACGTCTTTAACGAGCGAAGCGCCCATATTTAGCAGGGGGTCTTTTAGCTCGATCTCTTTAGCCACGCTCACGCCGTCTTTGGTGATGTGCGGCGCGCCGAAACTTTTTTGAATCAAAACGTTGCGTCCTTTAGGACCCATCGTAACCTTTACCGCGTCCGAAAGGAGCTTTACGCCTTCGTATAGCTTGTGTCTCGCGTCGTCGGAAAAGAAAATCTCTTTTGTTGCCATCGTTTTATCCTTTTGCGTTTATTTGCGAACGCCCAAAACGTCGTCGTTCTTTTCGCTGTTGTTTAACACAACGTAATCTTTACCGTCGATCTTGATCTCGGTACCCGCGTATTTGCCGAAAACGACTATATCGCCGACGGCGATTTCGCCCTTTTCCTTGATTGCCTTGCTGATCGCCACGACTTTGCCGTCGAGCGGTTTTTCCTTCGCGTTATCGGGAATGATGATGCCCGAAGCGGTTTTGGTAGGCTCTTCGCTTCTTTCTACAAGAATGCGATAGCCAAGAGGCGTGAATAGCATTGATTCCTCCTAACGAGTAATTTTTGAAGTTGTGATTTTAGCGCTCTAAACCTTAGAATGCTAAAAGCATTATACAACATTTAGTCTATCATTGTCAAGTATGCCTCCGACGATTGCCGTTAAACGCCCGTTAAATCGCGGTTTAAGGGGCGATCTGGGCTATAATTGCGCCTATGATAAAAAGGGTGTCGATCAAGGACGCGCTCACCTTTAAGAGCGTCGTTTTGGAGCCTCATATCGGACTAAACGTCTTTTCAGGTCCCTCCGGCGCGGGCAAATCGATACTGATGGACGCGGTTTTATCGCTCTTTGGTCTGAAAGATAGCGATGCGGCGCAAGCCGAAGCGGTCGTTACGAATATCAAACTTCCGAGCGACGCGCCGATCGCGGAGGGCGGCGACGAGATTGTCGTTAGGCTGATCAAAAAGGATAAGGTTAGATACTTCATCAACGACGCGCAAATCGGCAAAAGCGCGTTGAAATCGCTATTCGAGGGCGCGGCAAGACGCTTAAATCAAAAAGAGACTTCGGATATTTCCTCCGCCAATCTGCTTTCGCTGTTGGATTTGCTTGCGGATAACCAAAAAACGCGCCTAGAGTTTGCCGAAACCTACGCGGCGCTTAACGCGAAAACGGCGGAGCTCGCGGCGCTAAGAGGCAAAGACGCAAACGCTAGAGAGTTGCGGGAGTTCGCGAGATTCGAGCTGGATAAAATAACCGCGATCGCGCCTAAAGAGGGCGAATACGAGCGACTGCTGGCGCTGAAAAAGCAGCTATCCAAAAAGGAGAAGATTGCGCAAATGCTTCAAGGCGCGCGAGATTTTAAGGAGCTGGAAAACGAAGCGTTTGCGCTTTACGACGCGCTAAATCTTGATCGCGCCGTTTTTGAAGAGGGAATGAACGATTTAGCGTCCGCGATTGAAACGGCGCAAAACGATCTCGACGAGATCGAGGCGACGGAGCCAGAGGCAATGCTTGATCGCATTGAAAAACTTTCGGGTTTGATCAGGCGTTACGGAAGCGTCGGCGAGGCGTTGGCGCGCGCGGAGGAAAAGAGAAAAGAGCTAGAATCGTTCGAGTCGCTAGAATCCGATATAAAGAGCGCCGCGCGCGAGGTTCAAACGCTGGAGGGCGCCGCGCGCGATTTGGCGAAAGTTATCAAGAAGTCGAGAGTTGCGGCGCTTAAACCGCTGGAGACCAAAATCAATCTTTATCTGACGCGGCTTCGCATGAGCGCGGCGCAATTGGAGTTGAGCGAAACCGAGTTGGACGAACAGGCGGGGCAAAAAGCGGCTATTGTTTTGGACGAGGCGGCGATCGACAAGATCAGCGGCGGGGAGTTGAATCGTTTGCGTCTCGCGCTGTTGGCGGTTCGCGCGGAGCTTGGCGGCGCGACGGAGCGGACGATGCTGTTTTTGGACGAGATCGACGCGAACGTTAGCGGCGAGGAGTCGGCGAGCGTGGCGACGACGCTTAAGTTTCTTTCAAGCCGCTATCAGATTTTTGCGATCAGCCATCAATCGCAATTAACGGGCAAAGCCGACGCGCACTACTTGATAACGAAGGAAAACGGCGAAAGTTTCGCTCGACTTTTGGATCGCGCGGGGCGCGTCAGAGAGATCGCCCGCATTATCAGCGCGGACAAGATCACCGACGCGGCGCTTGAACACGCCGAAACCCTGCTATCCGAATAAACGGCGATAATTTATCCCCCGCGATCGCGTCCTCGCCGTTATCGGCGAGTGCGGCGCGGACGTCAAAAAGGTTCGCCTCGCGCTTGAAAACGCCGTTTCGTCTATCGCGTAAATCGGCGTTTGAGTTTTTTTGGCGAGGATAGTTTCGCGAA
>JAIRNH010000062.1 GCA_031258155.1 Helicobacteraceae bacterium
CTCGGTAATTTCGCCCCTAAAGGAAAGCGCGGCGCCCGTAACGCCAATAATGGCGATAATTACGCCAAGAACAATGCTTAAAAGCCAATGGATTCTGAACCACCACCCTTTTTTCACGAAGCGCCTTTTCTTGAAATCTAATCTCGCAATCATACATGATAACAGCTTCTACAATCACAATTGTATTGTTTGGGTTTCAGAGGTATTTAGCGCGGTCATTATTTGATCCGTCCGTGATCTCTTCGTGAATTGCAAGTAACGCGCCGAATCGTTTGGGGCGGAACCGGTCGCCAAAATTTTTAAACGATCGAAAGCGTTTGATCTAGCCCTCGCGACAAAGGGCGCGAAACGCCGCCGCGATGGAACGGTTTTTGTTTTACGCCTTCAAATACAAGGAGGAAACGTTGAGCCGAGTAGCCGCTATTCGCAGAGATATTCCCGTAAACGTCGTGCGAAGAACAATCAAAAATACGTCAGACAGCGCGTTTCGCTTAAGATTGATGATCATAGAAAAACTGCTTAGCGAGCCGGAGCTTAGCCTCCAGTCCGTCGCGAGATCGCTGATCGTCAATCGCGAAACGGTTACAAAATGCTTGCGTCTATTTAACGACGGCGGGCTTGACATGCTAAAACCAAAACGCGCGGGGCGTAAAGAGGGCAACCCAAAATACGACGGCGAAATTTTTCTGGAGTTGGTAAAAACGCTCAAAAAAACAAAAGAGGACTGGTCGGTTTATCGAATGCAAGACTACATTCGCGAACAGCACGAGGTAACGGTTCCCGAATCAACAATCTACTACCGCATCGCCAAACTAGGCTTCGGCAAGCGATCGCGCAGAAGCGCTTAACCCGCGCGTTTGACTATATTCGCCGTTCGTCTGACGATAACGGCGGCTTTTTGTCAGGTTGTTAAAAAGATTCCTCGCGAGCGAGCGTGATTGGCGGCGATTCGATCGCGAGCGAAACGAGACCGCCTACCCCTCCCCGCCGATCCCGCCTTTGCAAAAAGCGCCGAAAGGTCGAACGACCAATCGCCGCGAACGAGGATACTCCCCCTCTTTGCCGACCGTCGTAAGATAGCGCGAAGAACCGCCCGACTCTCTCTAGCCGGCGAGGGCGCGAAAATTCGTTAATCGGACTAGAACAGTATCTCCTCGTTCGTATTTACGCGGTTTTCGCGAATCTCTCTCGGCGGCTTGCTCGTGTCGGTGAATATCTCCTTGCGTTTATCGCTCGTCGTAATTTCGCGCACGCCTTCCGGTCGATCGAAACGGCGTTTGCGTTCCGGACGCTCGCGCGTTAGCTCCCTGTAGTAATCGGCGAAAACGGGCGCGCTAAAGCCGCCGCCCGTAGCCGCCGATCCCATCGGCGAATCGTCGTCGTTGCCAAACCATATAATCGTCTGCGTGTCGGGCGTGATGCCCACAAACCAAGCGTCCCTAGAGTCGTTCGTGGTGCCGGTTTTGCCCGCGATCTCTATATCCGCCACCCGCGCGCGCATACCCGTGCCGCGTCTTACCGCGTCTTGCAAAACGTTGATTAGCAGATAGGCTTGCTCCGGCTTGGTAACGACCGTGGAGTTGATCTCGTATTCGCGAACCTCGCCGAAGCGATCGATAATTTCGTTTGCCAGACGAGTTTGCGTCCGCTCGCCGTAGTTTGAAATCACGGTGTAATACTCCGAAAACTCTAAAAGGGTTAAGCTGTGCGCCCCAAGCGCGATCGTCATATCGTATGGCAACGGTTTTGGCAGATAGGTCAGCAATTTGTCGAAGATGGGGATCATGCCGATAGAGTCTATAAGGTTGATGGTGGCGAGATTGCGCGATCTGACGATAGCCTCGCGAGCCGTCATTAAACCGACAAGATTATTCTCGTAGTTTGTGGGACGCCAAATTTTTTCTTCCTCGTCCGCGCCCGCGGCGTATCGATAGGTTCTTGAAATATCGGCGATCTGGCTTGCGGGCGAGTAGCCTAAATCAAACGCGGCAAGATAGATAAACGGCTTAAAGGAGCTTCCAAGCTGCCTTTTTGCCTGAAAAGCGCGGTTAAAAACGCTTTTTTGGTAATCGACCCCGCCCACCAGCGCCAGCACGTCGCCCGTTTGCGGCTCGATCGTTACCAGCGCGCCGTTTAGCTGAGCGACTTTATTGCTTACGGCGGTTTCGTTTAGCTCCCAATTTGAGTAGTTGTTATCTAAGCTAGGTTTAATTTTTGTCATAAGCGCCGATTGGCTTTTGGCGATTTGATCTATTTCGTCGTTTAGTTTCTCCCGCTCTTCCGCCGTGCGATTTATATCGCGCGCGGCTCTTAGCTTTATAAGCGCGTTGTAGCGGTCGGTTTGAGCGCGATAAAAACTTTCGATTCTGTTTGCGTTCGCCTGATAACCTCTTTGCAACGCGCCCTCGGCAGCCTGCTGCATCTGTATATCCAGCGTCGAGCGGACGATATAACCGCCGCTTTTAATATCGGGGTAATCGGCGCGAAGCAAGGCGACAATCGCGTCGATCGCGTATGGCGCTCGATTTTTCGTCAGCGTGTCGTCATAAACCTTTGGAATCTCCATAATCGCCGCTTGATACTCCTCGTCGCTAATCCAACCTAGCGCCTTCATGCGTTCGATAACGATGTTTGCGCGCGCAAGCGTCGCCGAAAGTCTTTTTGTCGGATCGTAAACGTTAGGCGATTGGGGAATGCCGGCTAACATGGCGATCTCTTTTAGGCTTAGTTCGTCAAGCTCTTTGCGAAAATAGCCCAAAGAAGCGGTGCGCACGCCATAGTAGCCGTGTCCGAAAAAGATGGCGTTTAGATACCGCTCCATAATCTGCTCTTTGCTCAAGATAAGCTCGACTCGCATGGAAACAATCGCCTCGATCAGTTTGCGATCAAAGGTTTTTTCGCGCGTTAACAGGATATTTCTAACAAGCTGCTGCGTGATGGTGCTGGCGCCTTCGACCTTGCGTCCGGCGCGGATCATCTTATACGCCGCGCGAAAGATCGCCTCCAAATTAACGCCGTAATGCTCGAAGAAGATCGTATCCTCGATCGCTACTAACGCCTCGACAAGCCTAGACGGCATTTTGTCGAACGGAACATAGATTCTATGCTCGTCGGCAAAAAGATTCGCGATCAGTTCGTCGTTGCGATCAAACACCTGCGTAGTCAATTGCGGATTGTAATAGATAAGCGGATCGATATTTACGCTCAAACCGCGAACAATATATACCGCGCCAACTATGATCGCGACAATCGACCCCGTCAGCGCGGTTATCCACATTGTTAGCATAATTTTTTTTATCTTTGTCATTTTCTGAACTCCCTGTTTTCGAAGCCGGACTCGATTAACCTTTTGGTCTGCGCGTTTTTCGGAGCGCTTAAAATCTCGCGCGTTAAACCCGTCTCTATAATTTTACCTTGATCTATTACGGCAATCGCGTCGCTGATCGCCGCCACGCTCGCGAAATCGTGAGAAACAAAGAGCGCTTTTACGCCGCCGTCCTTTATTGTTTTAAGCAGCGCTATTATCTCCGTTTTAGACTTGCCGTCCAACGCGGTCGTAGGCTCGTCCAAAAGCAATAGCTTCGGGGCGCTAGATAGCGCGATCGCGCAGATTACGCGCTGCAGCTGCCCGCCGCTAAGCTCCGCAGGAAAACGATCTAACGCCCACGCGCCAAGCCCCGTTTGCTCTAATAGCTCTCTAGCCCTCTCTTTTTTCGTATGAAACTGATCCTTAATTTTACTCATCGGGCTAAGCGCGGTAAAGGGGTTTTGCGGGATAAAAGCCGCGCTTCTGCCGCGCTCGATCGTAAAAGGCGCCTCGATCTCCTTTTCGACGCTCATCGATTGCGGCAGAAGATTCAACAGAGCTTTTAGCGTCAGGCTTTTTCCGCTACCGCTAGCGCCGACAAGCCCAAGCGCGGAGTCGATTGTAAGCGAAATATCGACGAGCGTCCTATCGCCCAGCGCGATTTTGAGCTTTTTAATTACTATGCTCATGCCGTTTTCGCCGTTTATGTCGCGCGATATAGCCAACAGTCAAAATGGCGATAAACGCCAAAGCCGCCGCGATCGCGCCGTTTAGATAGGGTTTGATCGCCTCTTCGTTCTCGCCGATAAAATAGCCCAGCAGCGTTAAGACGATCACCCAGATTCCGGCGCCCAGCGCGGTAAATACGCTAAACGCCGCGATATTCATTCGCGCCAGTCCCGCCGGAAGCGATATATACTGCCGCGCTACGGGAATCAGCCGCCCGCTGAATATGGAGATATGCCCGTGCGTCTTGAAGTAGTTTTCCATCTTTGTCATAGTTTCTTCCGTGAAAAACAGGTAGCGCCCGTAACGAAGCAGCGCTTTTCGCCCAAGCGTGGCGGCTAGATAGTAGTTAAACAGCGATCCTAAGAGACTGCCTATAACGCCGCAGGCGATCGCCGCGTAAATATTCATTTCGCCTCTGCTTGCCAAATAGCCCGCTGGGATCATAGCCACTTCGCTTGGAAACGGAAAAAAACTACTCTCCAAAAACATCATGACTACTATGCCCGTATAGCCCATATCGGCTACCAGCTCCACGATAAAATTAACGATTTCGCCGAGCATTTACGATAAAAACCCAAGCGTTTTTTCGTCGTCAAAAGCGCCGCTTAACTCTTTTTTAATTGCGCGATCAAAAATCTCGTTGGTAAAAAGCGGCGTTTTTTGAACCGCGACGCTCATAGCGGCGTTTTTGATCGTAAGCGCGATCTGCGCCCCCGTGAGCTGATATTTAGCGAGCGTTTTGAGGTTGAAATTTTTTGCGATCGGCGCGTTTTTTGGAAATAGTTTTTTCCATATCTCAAGCCGTTCGGATTCGTTTGGTTTTTCAAACTTGATCTTGTAATCAAATCTGCGCGAAAACGCGGGATCGATGTTGTCAAGCAAATTAGTGGCGGCGATCAATATCCCGTTAAAACGCTCGATCTGTTCCAAAAAGATATTCTGCATCTGATTGTGCATCTTCTCCGCGCCGCCGATCGCGCCCGCAACGCGTCCCGATAAGAACTGATCGGCTTCGTTTAACAGCAAGATCGGCTCGGTTTTGGTTTTTGCCGAAATCTCTTTGTAGGCGTCGAAAATCCTGCGGACGTTTTTTTCGCTCTCGCCCACGTACATAGATAGTATCTTGGAGCAATCAAAACTAATCGCCCGTCTTTTGAGGGTTTTGGCGATCGAAAACGCGGTCATCGTCTTGCCGGTTCCGGGCGCTCCGTAAAAAATAATTTTGGCGTCGATTCCGCGCGATTTATCTTTGATTCCCCACTCTTTAAGCCGCTTCACGACAAGGCGATCCATCTGTCTGACGATATTGTTTAACGCCTCTTTGGTTTCGACTTGCAAAACAACGTCGTCCAGCGTGGTTTTCGGATCGATCAATTCAAAAATATCCTGCTCTTTTATCAACGTTTCTAGCTTGATCGCCCGCCCCCTTCTCTTTTTTGGGTGAATAATCTCCTTTAACGCGTCGTCGGCGACGTAGAACGATCTGCTAACGCCGCCGAAGGGGGTCAGCACCTCCTCGTAATCGATAGCGCCTTTAGAAATTAGCGGCGCGTTCTCCTCCAAAAGACTTCGGTTTTTGATCTTGTCGTAATCGTCGAAACTGACAATCTCGATAAGCGCGTTCATATCGCGCAGGCTATCCTCGTTGCCGCCGTATTCCTCTTTGAGCAGCGCTAAAAATATGATCCGCTCCTTTTCGTCAAAACGCCGATCTTTGAAGTATTTAACGAGTTTTGGCGGCTCTTTAGAGGCTAAAATACGCGCCTGAATCTGATTTTCAAGCGCCGCGATCCGCCCCCTTAACCGCTTGAAACTAGAGGTGGAAGGATCGTAGTTTTGACGCATAAGCGCCAGCTTCTGATAGAGATCGACGCGTAAAAACTCCTCTTGCAGATATTCCAAATGATCGTCGTAAGGCTTCACCTCCTGCGGCGGCGTATCCAAACTGCCGTCTTCGATCAGCTTCATAAAGGTTGTAGAGAGCGAGATTGACTGGCGTAACAGCTCCAGCGATACGATTTCGCTTGTGCGCCCGTGATGAAATCCGCCCAGCGTTACCCAACCTAGATCGATCAGAGTTCTCACTTCGTTTATGCGGGTTACGCAACCGGCGCGCTCTTTTTTATACGCGTCGCTTAACAAATTATAAACGCTGATCTCCGTCGCGCCCTCCAGATAGGCTTTGGTAAGCAGCCGCAAAAGCTCCGCTTCGGCTTCCGTGCATTTTAACTGCGCGAAGATCGCGCTCTGTTTTGCCGATTGCGCCTCGATAAAGTCAAGTAATAGTTCTAACGTTTTATCGTTTTTTTGCATTCTCTTTCCTCTAATAGCGCGTCTAAAACCTCGCGCCTCGCTTCCAAATAATCGTTGCGATCAATAATCTCCTTAGGCGAAACGAAACGGTTGTAATAACCGACCGTCAAAGACGGCATAATATAAGCCGAACCGCCGCTTACGGCAAAACCGGTCGTAGGCGCGATTATCGGAGCGAGACTGAGCATCGCTCCGACGCCGACGGCGAAAATATGCAGCGGCACGTTTTCGTCCTTCGCCTCCTGCGCGGCGAGCCTGCTGCGCGCAAGCTGAAAATCAATCGAGTCGCTTTCGTAAAAAAGCGCCTCGCACGACTTGACCGCGTCAATCTGCCTATGCGACGGGGCGCAACCAAGCGATATTAACGCAAACAACGGAAAAATAAAGCGAAACGCCGTCATCGATCTCATTTTTTACGGATTTTATTGAAAACAGGCTAAAAACGACGATTTAAATCCCGTTTAACCGTTTTTTGCATAATATTACGAGCCGAATTGACCGACGCGGAGAGCGATAGATGAGATTATTTGCGTTTTTTCTGTGTTGCTGTATTTCGCTTCTATCCAATCAGGTAACGGAAAAAACATGGGCGACCAACCTCGCCTTTTACGACTACCTCGCGGCGAACAATATCGACTCCTCTTTGCTCGCCGATCTTGACGACGAAACTTTCGGCGCGCTCAAAACGATTCTCGCGGAAACGCCGTATTACGAACATCGCGACGAAGAGAGCGACAGACTTCTGCACGCGCTTATTCCCATCGGCGACGAGAGGCAAATTTCGCTCTACTACGACAAAGCGGCGTATCGCGTCGAGATTATTCCCGTGCGCTACTACTACGTAACCGAAACGCTAAACGCCGAACTGAAAAACTCTTTGCGATACGATCTCGCGCAAATTACCGGCAACGGCAAACTCGCTTCCGAACTAGTTTCGATCTTCGAGGCGAAAATCGATTTTAATCGCGATCTATTCAAAAACGATCGCGTCGGAGCCGTCTATGATCGCAAAATCAGGCTGGGCAGAACGTGGAGCGCGATAATCGTGAAATCCGCGTTTATAGAAACGCGCAAAAAGCGTCATTACGCCATCTACCGTTCCGAAGACGAGAGCTATTACGACGAAACGGGCAAAACGTTAGCCAACCTCTTTTTGAAATATCCGACGCAGTTTCGCAAAATTACCAGCGAATATCTGCCAAACGGGCGCGTTCACCCTCTGTTGGGAGTTATTCGTCCGCACCTCGGAGTCGATTTCGCCGCGCCAAAGGGAACGCCTGTAGTCAGCGTCGCGGACGGCGTGGTGCGCTTTCGCGGCTGTCAAAAAGAGTGCGATAGCGGCTACGGCAGGCTCGTAATCATAGAGCATAAAAACGGTTGGGAGAGCCGTTACGCGCATTTGAACGATTTTGCCAACTCTTTAACTCCGGGCGCGCGCGTTAAACAAGGGCAAACGATCGGTTTTGTGGGGCAATCGGGAACGGCGACGGGATCGCACCTGCATTTTGAAGCGCGTAAAGGCGGTCAAACAACCAATCCGCTCGCGTTGCGCAACGTGCGTCAAAACGGGCTTGAGGGCAAAGAGCTAGAAAAGTTTTTAGCGGAGGCGAAAGAGCTGTTAGTAAGGCTCGATTATCTAGCGGACGTGGCGGAAAGCGGCGTAACCCGCATTACTTCCGCAAGGTTGTCCGAAAGCGACGCCGCGAACTAACGCGATGCGTTTTTTATTCGACAAGAACGCGGGCGACGCGGCGGTTATCGTATCTAGCAAAGCGCTCTCGCACCTGAAGGTCAGGCGCGCGCGAGTCGGAGATAGGATCGCGCTTCGCAATCTACTAGACGATAATATCTACTACTACTCGATTGAAAATTTTGGAAAAACGGGCGCGGTTTTAGCGTTTATCGAAAGCGAGCTAAAACCGGTTTTGCCCCGCCGCGACGTCTCCTTAGCGTGGTGCGCGGTCGATCCCAAAACAATAGCGAAAACGTTGCCCGCCCTCAACGAAATTGGCGTCGGCAAGCTAACCCTGCTCTTGAGCGAAAGAAGCCAACGCAACTTTCGCGCAAATCTCGATCGCCTCGATCGCGTTGTGGCGGGATCGTGCGAACAGTGCGGGCGATCGCGCAAAATGGAGATCGTTTTTAAGGAGCTTTCGCAATTCGCGGAGGAAACTCCAAACGCGGCGGTTTTTGATTTTGGCGGCGCGAAGCCGACTAGCGAGGCTTTGCGTAGTCATACGCTTGTCGTCGGTCCCGAAGGCGGTTTTGCAAACGGGGATTACGCGGCGCTGAAAAACCCGCCGCGTTTTGGAATCGATTCGCCGTTGATCTTGCGCAGCGAAACCGCGATCGCGTTACTCGCCTCTCTAAGCCTAGCTTACGCCTAACTCATCGTTCGCAAACGGATAAACGCGGCTTTCAAAAGCGCCGTATCGGTTTAATTTGGCATGTTAAGATTTATAGCGTTTAAAAAAGCCGCATTTTATTGCAAACGTTTGACGCGGCTTTTACATTTACGGTTTAAACGCAAAACCTTAATCGCGGCGACGATAGCAATTCGGGAGAATATCGCGTTCGCGCGCCGATTGAAACGGAGTATGCGCCCATATTTTCAAAACGCGCCTCGGTCGCGCCGCTTGCGAGCGCATATATTGAAACGGCTTATTTTGCCTGCCTTTCAACGTCGCGAGAAGTCGCGCTCTTTAACGGTCGCCCCTCTCGTCATACCCGCGCGGAGCGATAGGGCGGTTTCCGCCCGTAATCGCGTAGGAAGGCGGGTATCCAATAAAAACAAACGCAAACTTCTCGTCATTCCCGCGTAGGCGGGTATCCACCTTTTAATGATTGTTGTTATAGATTCCCGCTTTCGCGGGAATGACAATGCGCGTTATACCGCGTCTTCCTTATTTAGCGTTGATCGTCGTTCGCCGTTATACCGCGCGATTTTTGCCGTTTCGCCGTTTTACTTCCGGAGCGATTTAAGTCAAATAAGCGTTGGCGCGTTTAAAACGCTTTGATTGATATTTTAAGGTCGATTTGCTAAAAACGCGCATATGATTTTTGTAAAACGTCGAGATATAAGATTTAAGCGCTTTAGTAGTTAGAGCCTATTGCTCCCACGAAAGATAGGAATAGCCGTTACTCTCGTCTATAGCCTAAGGATTAGTCGCGTCAGTCCCAAACGACCAACCTAAGCTCTCGTAGGTCGTTCTCTGTTTTAGACTCAATTAAGCGCGGAAGGCGGCAAAAAAATAAATTATCTCTCGCGTTATTTCCGCGACGAAACGTTAACCGTTCCGTATTCTTTGTCTTTGCGAGGGATTGAAAGCGGTTCGCGAAACGAAAGTCGGTTGATTGTCGCCGTTTTACCGATAATTCGTCTTGATTAAGACGCGCGCTATATTCTTTCGACGAAATTGGAGAGTATTTCGCGTCGTATTCCGCAAAAGTTAATGGTGAGTTTTTGCTGTTTGCTTGCCTTTACCGCGCTAAGAACGCGCCCGATTCCAAAAATCTCATGCTTGATCAGATCGCCTTGTCTAAAGCGCGGGCAATCCTCGATCGTAAGGCAGCCCGCAGTCAAAGCGGCTTCGGCGAAAAAACGGCTTTTTTTCATCATTTCGCGCTTGCCGTGAAAAAAACGGCTTTGCGCCGAACAGAGCGTCAGACTTTTTTTCGCCCGCGTAAAAGCCACGTAGCCGAGCCGCCGCTCCTCTTCTATATCGCTCGTATCGCCAATTAGCGGAAAAAACCCCTCTTCTAATCCGACTACGAAAACGTGATCAAACTCCAACCCTTTTGCGGCGTGAATCGTCATCAGATTAACCACCTCGCCGCCAATCGAATCCTGATCGCTTGCCAGCGCGCTTTCCGACAGAAATTCCACGAGTCCCGCGCCGTCGTTGTTTACCGAGAAATCCCTAGCCAACCCGTAAAGCTCGTCCAAATTCAACGCTCGTTCGCTCTCCTCTCTCTCCTCGTAGTAACGCCGCAAGCCGATCAAGGCTTCAAAACGATCGATTAGCTTTGCCGCGCTTTCGTGCGCGAACGCCGAAAGTTCTCTGATTGCCGATTCAAACTCCCTTAGCGACTGCGCCGCCTTTTTGCTAACGATCGCCTCAAGTTCGTCGTCGCTTACGCTCTCAAGCAGTCCCATAAGCGTCAGCCGCCGATCTTCGGCGGCTTTGGCGAGCTTCTTTTGCGTTAGATCGCCTATGCCCCGTCTGGGTCTGTTCATCGCTCTGCGGGCGGAAAAGTCGTCGTCTGGATTGACGGCGAGGCGCAGATAGGCGATCGCGTCTTTAATCTCCTGACGCTCGTAAAAACTCACGCTATCCACAAGCTGAAAAGGCACGCGCGCTTTGGCGAATCCCTCTTCGAGGGCGCGAGAAAGCGCGTTGATCCTAAATAAAACGGCGATATTTTTCGCCGAAACGCCGCCGTCGATGCGCCTTCGCGCCTCTTTTGCGATAAACAGCGCCTCCTCGATCTCGTCGTTGGACTCTTTTATTTTGATCGCCTCTCCATTTCCTAAAAAGCCTCTAAGCCGTTTTTCGTATCTGACGCGATTGTGTCCGATTAGCTCGTTCGCCGCCTTGATGATCTCTTTGGTCGATCGGTAATTGATCTCCAGCTTAACGACTTTAACGCCGTTAAAATGATCGCAAAAGCCCAGAATATTGCGCACGTTGGCGCCGCGCCAGCCGTAAATGCTCTGATCGTCGTCCCCGACTACGCATAGGTTCTCGTGTTCGGAGCATAACTGTCGCAAAAGCTGAAATTGTAATTCGTTTGTGTCCTGATACTCATCAACCATAACGTATTGATAACGTCCGCTGATATGCGATTTCAGATCGGGGCAGTCGAGCATAATGCGGTGCGGCAAGAGCAACAGATCGTCAAAATCCACAAGATTATTCGCCGTGAGATAAGCGTCGTATTGTTCATAAATCTTCGCGATTGTCTCGAAACGTTTTTTGGAAAACGGGTCTAACCCGTCGTTTTGCGTTAGCGCCATTTCGGGACCGATTACGGCGTTTTTGTATCGGCTGATCGCGCTCGCGGCTATCTTAGGCTCGATCGCTTCGCCGCATAGCTGTTTTAATATCCGTTTTTTGTCGTCCGAATCTATAATTACAAAAGAGGGTCTGCGATTTAGCCTGTCGATATGAAAACGTAAAAACAGCAAACCGAATTTATGAAAGGTAAAAAGCTCCGGAGGATACGACGCGTTTCGATCAATCATACTAAGCGCGCGCGATCGCATCTCTTGCGCGGCTTTGTTGGTGAAGGTGAGCGTAAGCGTCGAGCGCGGATCGATTCCTAAAGAGAGCAGATAGGCGAGTCTCGTAGTGATCGTTTTGGTTTTGCCGGTACCAGCGCCGGCAAGAATCAAAATAGGTCCGTCGATCGTAGTCGCCGCCTCTTTTTGCTCCTCGTTAAGTTCGGACAAGTAGCGTTCCATCGTCCCCCTTTGCTTTACGCCAACCGAGAGTTTATCACACCCCGCTTTTTGTATCTCGCAAAAATGGCGCGAAATAACGTCGCCCGCCCTAATCCATAGGCTTAGCGCGATCGTAGTTTAATCTCGCGCCTGTTAGCATTCGCAAAAAATCGCGAGGATTTTAGATGGTTACGGCAATAGGCATAACGCAGCGTTACGGAGCGCGGGTTTTGTTTGAAAACATAAATCTAACGCTAGACAAGGGCAAACGCTACGGTCTGATCGGCGCTAACGGCGCGGGCAAAACGACCTTTCTTAGGATTTTAACGGGGCAAAACGAGCCGAGTTCAGGTTCGGTGGCGATCGATCCCAACGCGCGCGTCGGAGTTTTGGATCAAAATCAGTTTGCCTATGAAAACTACACGCTTTTTGATACGGTTTTGATGGGCAATAAACGGCTCTACGACGCGCTGAAGGAGAAGGAAAAGCTCTACGCCGAAGGCGATTTCGACGACGAAAAGGTCAATAACCGCCTAGCGGAGCTAGAGATGATTACCGCCGAAGAGGACCCGACATACGAAGCGCCCACGCGGGTAACTAAAATCTTGGAGGAGCTTGGTTTTAGCGAGGCTAGGCAACAACAAAAGATGAGCGAGATAACAAGCGCCGATAAGTTCAAAGTCCTTTTGGCGAAGGTTTTGTTTCCTAATCCAGACGCGCTCTTTTTAGACGAGCCTACCAACAACCTCGATCTGCCCGCGATCGCGTGGCTTGAGGAGCGACTGATTCGCCACGAGGGAACGCTTCTCGTCGTTTCGCACGATCGCCACTTCCTTAACGCCGTTTGCACTCATATGCTAGACGTGGATTACAAGAGCATACGCGAATTTACGGGCGCTTACGACGATTGGTATATCGCCGCGACGGTGATAAGCCGTCAAGCGGAGTTGGAGCGCGAAAAGAAGCTGAAAGAAAAGGCGGAGCTGGAGAGGTTTATCGCTAGGTTCAGCGCTAACGCCTCGAAGGCAAGACAAGCCACAAGCCGCCAAAAACAGCTGGAAAAACTTAATATCGAGGCTATTAAACCCTCGTCGCGCCGCGATCCAAGCATTGTGTTCAAGCCAAATCGCAAGATCGGCAACGAGGCGCTAAAGGTGGAAAATCTCTCAAAAAGTTACGGATCGCACAAGGTTTTTGAAAATCTGAACTTTGTTTTCGAGCCGACGGACAAAGTCGCGTTGATCGGCGCTAACGGCGCGGGCAAAACCACCTTTTGCAAAATACTAGTCGGCGAGCTAAAGGCGGACAAGGGCGCGGTTAAGTGGGGCGAAACCGTCCAAAGCGGTTATTTTCCGCAGGATACCGCCGATCGCGTAAACGGAACGGCGACGCTCTACGAATGGTTAAGGGCGTTCGACAAAAAAGCCGAGTTAAGCGCGATACGCAACTGCCTAGGGCGCATGCTCTTTAGCGGCGAGGAGCAGGAAAAAAGCGTCGCTAACGCGAGCGGCGGCGAAAAACACAGAATGACGCTCGCGAAACTGATGTTGGAAGGCGGCAACTTTCTCGTGTTGGACGAGCCGACGAACCATCTTGATCTGGAGGCGATCGTTGCGTTGGGCGAGGCGCTTTATCAATTTGATGGCGCCGTGATATGCGTCGCGCACGATCGCGAACTGATCGACGCTTTCGCAAACCGCGTGATAGCTTTCGGCGAGGACGGAAGCGTAACGGATTTCAGAGGCTCTTACGAGGAGTTTCAAGCGCGCTAAACGGGCGATTAGATCGCTCGCCGAGCGCTATAAAGTCGGTCTCGAAACAACGCCGCGTTTATACCCGCCCCTAAATTTGCGCTTAACGGACGCTTTGTCGGCGATAAAAGACAAAAAGGCGAAATAGCGCTAAACTATATCAGACGGAGGTTTTAAGATGGCGATAGGCGCTACCAATATAAGCGGCGCGGAGTTTAAGCTGTTTCAAGACTACGTGTATAAGAACGTAGGCATCTCTCTTGCCGATCATAAAATTACGCTTGTGCAAGGCAGGCTTTCAAAACGGCTTCGCGCGCTGGGCTTAAATAGCTACAAAGAGTATTACGACTATATGATCGCCGATCGTTCGGGCGAAGAGGAGTATCAACTGATAAGCGCGATCAGCACAAACGTTACGCAATTTTTTCGCGAAAGCTCCCAATGGGATTTTCTCGCCGACGAACTGCCCAATATAATCGCTAAGAAAAAAGACAAGAAATTGCGAATATGGTCGGCGGCATGCTCTAGCGGAGAGGAGCCGTATTCGATCGCGATCTTTTTATGCTCGCATATGCGCGACATATCGCAATGGGACGTTAATATCTTTGCCAGCGACATTTCAAAAAGAGTTTTGGATAAAGCGCAGAGCGGCGTTTACGAGGAGAAAGACGTTCAGGGCGTGCCGCGCAATCTGCTCGCCTCGTATTTTACGGCGGGGAAAAACAGCGCGGGCGAAAATCAATATCAAGTAACCGATCAGATAAAGCGATTGGTAACCTTCAAAATGTTCAACCTTGTTTATGACAATTTTCATCCGTTTTATTCGCGGTTTGACGTTATTTTTTGCAGGAACGTGATGATCTACTTCGACTCGCAGACTCAGCAGCGGCTCATAAGCGCCTACCACAAAGCTCTAGTCGAGGACGGTTTGCTGTTTGTGGGGCATAGCGAATCGCTCACTAGAAACAGAGACGAGTTTAAGCTGATCAAGCCGTCTATCTACAGGAGAATATGAAAGGAGTCGAGATGACGCAAACGCAAGAGATAAACGACGACGAGCTTATAGGCGAGCTATCCCGCAGGCTGAACGAAAAAAACGCCTCCATAAAAGAGATGGAGTTTTTAACAAAGAAACTACTCGCGCTAAACGAAAAAACTAAAGAAAACGAATCGATCAAAGATCAATTTATGTCGATAGTTATAAGCTCTTTTTCAAATCCGCTCAAATCGCTTCTGGAGATGGCGAACAGCTTGGCGGAAAAAGGCGATCGCGGCGATTTTGATTCGATCGCGCATCAGATCAACGTCGAGCTTTTAAGGCTTGATTTTGAATTTACCAATATCTTCGCGGCGACGGAGATAGAAGAGGGCAAAATCGAGAACGTTTATTCCAATATAAAATTCGACGACGTTTTTCAAAAAGCGCGTAACGCCCTACGCTACTTGATTAAAGGAAAAGAGCTTTCCGTAGTTTTGGCTTCGCGCGAGGATAGCGGTTTTATCGCCGACGAGCGCAAGATATATATAATTTTAATCAATCTGCTTTCAAACGCCTGCGAATTTTCGTATCCGAAATCAAGCGTGATCGTCGAGTTAAAGAGGCTGGAAAACGACTTTTTGCTCTCGGTAACGGATTTCGGCGAAGGCGTAAACGTGGAATACGCCGCGCAGGTTTATTGCAGATTTGCAAGATTTGGCGGCGGCAAGGTTAGATCGCGACAGGGGCTCGGTCTAGGATTGAGCGTCGCTAGAGGTCTTTGCGAAGCCCTGGAGGGCAAAATCGATTTTGAGAGCAAAGAGAGTCGAACGGTTTTTCGCGTAACGTTTCCAATCGCGCGCGAAGTCGAATGCGCCGGCGGCGAAAGCGATTTGTTTGACGAATTCAAGAAAAACGCCGTGGAGCTATAACTTGCGGACGGAGTTCGAGCGCGCGGAAACAGTTTATCCGCGTCATTTTATTCACGTAGGCGAGATATATATCGCGGAAAAACCTACGGAAATCGCCACCGTGCTTGGCTCGTGCGTCGGCGTCTGCCTGTTTGATCGCAAACTAAAAATAGGCGGAATGAACCACTATCTTTTGCCGCTGTGGAACGGCAACGGGCTTAAAAGTCCAAAGTTTGGCAACGTGTCGATCCCTAAAATGATCGAGCAGGCAAAAGCGGTAGGCTGCAAAATTGACGATATAGAGGCAAAGGTTTTTGGAGGCGCGAACGCCAACCCCACAAATTTAGAAGATATGATGATTGGCAAAAAAAACATCATTATCGCTAAGGAGATTCTAACGCAAAGCAAAATTTCAATAGTCGCCGAAGATACGGGCGGAACGCGCGGCAGACGAATCGTTATGAGAAGCGATACTAACCATATCTGGCTTCGTTACGCGGGCGCATAGGATCGGACGGTGGCAATTAAAATTTTGATCGCGGAAATCGGCGGCAAAAAGCGGGGCGTTTCGGCGTATGAAATACTCAAAAAAGAGCCGCGCTTTACAATCGTCGAGATCGCGAAAGATATATTTGAAGCGCGCGATAAAATTGGAAAAACGCGCCCTAACTTAATCTGTTTGGATTACGATAGCCAACAGTTGGACTACGTTCGGCATATAACGAAGCTAACGCCATTCGCGATTCCCGCGCTGATTTTTTCGCCGCTAGAGAGGCGCGACGCCAAGCTCGCGCTTGACGCGCTAGGACAAGGGGCGATTGACTTCGTCGTAAAACCGAGCGTTTGCAACGCGGCGATCGAAAAAGAGCTCATAGACAAAGTTTACGCGGGCGCGAAATCTAAGATCGCGCGCGTCGGCGGCGCGGATCGTCCCAAAGAGCCTATGATCGCTTTGCAACCTAGCCCGACAAAAAAAATTATCGCTATAGGCGCTAGCACCGGCGGCACGGAGGCGCTGAAAGAGGTTTTGACGCGCATGCCAAAGGGCAGCCCCGGCATAGTGATTGTTCAGCATATGCCGCCGAATTTTACGGGGACCTTCGCGCAACGTCTGGACTCTCTGTGCGCGATCAACGTTAAAGAAGCCAAGCAGGGCGACGAGGTGGTGGCAAATCAAGCGCTTATAGCGCCCGGCGATATGCATATGTTTGTGCGCAGAAGCGCCTCTCGATACTTTGTGGAAATATCGCGCGGCGATAAAATTTCGGGGCATCGCCCAAGCGTGGACGCGCTGTTTGAGTCCGTAGCGCAGAGCGCGGGCGCGAACGCGGTCGGAGCGATCCTGACGGGAATGGGCGGCGACGGCGCGCGCGGTATGCTAAAAATGCATAAAGCCGGCGCGAAAACGGTGGCGCAAGACGAGAAAACCTGCGTGGTTTTCGGTATGCCAAAGGTGGCGATCGAGCTAGGGGCGGTAGATAGAGTCGCGTCGTTGGAGACGATACCCGCCGCCGTTTTGCAATTTGCGGCGGAAATTTGAGCGGCGATCGCGGCAAACTAAGAGTCAATACATTACAATCCGCGCCTTGTAATTATCCAACATTAGGCAGAGTAGCTCAGGCGGTTAGAGCGTAGGATTCATAAACCTAAGGTCGGGGGTTCGATTCCCCCCTCTGCTACCAACTTTATCGCCTATTAAAAAATCCGTCAAACTTTGTAAAACGCCGAATGAAAGCCAATATGATCGCAAAATCGCCAATCGGCGCCGACTATCGCTTTACTCCGCTAAAATCGACGACGACGCGCTTTATCGTTTATGCGTCCGCGAACGCGTCTATTATTTTTTGAACGCGCTTGTCGCTTAAAATTTGATCGAGCGCGTCGGCGGCTTTGCGGCTGCTTAATAGTTCCGTAAGAAGGCTTATCGCCTCTTTTGGTCTGTTTTGAGCGCTCGCGTAAATATACTGCGCAAAGCGCGATACGTCCTCCTTGCTTGGATCGGTTTTTATCTTTTCTATCAGAGCGCTCTCGTAGGCTTTGACGTTTTCGTCCGTAGAGGTATAAACGCCCTCCAAAGAATCGATAGGCGCGGATACGTTTTCGCTTAAAAAGGCGATCGCCTCCTTATCCTCGCCCAACATAGCGCCGATCGCGCTTTCTAGCGTTTTAGCCGAAGGGCGCGCGCATAGGAGTTTAGATAACGCCTCGATCGTTTTTAGCTCGTGGCGCTTTAGAAACGCCGAACTTTCCTCGACAAGCGCGATTAGCGCGGGGTGGATACGGCTTGCTTTCGCCCATTTAAGCCAAGCGCCCGCCTCGATTGCGGAGAGCTTTATCGACGCGCAGCCGTCTAAGATCAGATTTTGGCGCGTAGTTACGATAAACGTCGCGTCGAACGCGTCGCCTAGTATCGTCCTTGTAGCCAGCAGCGGCTCTAAAAACTTCGCGCCCTCTTGCGTAGCGTTTTCTACGATAACTCTTTTTGACGAGATCAGACGCGATCTAACGGCGCCTAGATAGTCGCCCGCAAGCTCGAAATTGTGAATGATCGGCGCTTCGGGCGCGACGGCGCGCGCAAGCGAGGTTTTGCCGCTTTGCGTCTCGCCCGAAATTACGCAATCCACGCCCGCTTTAAGAAAGCCTTCAAGAAGCTCGCGCGCTTGCTCCGTTTGTCGGCTCACTCGGCGATCCTTTTAGCGAGCCAAACCAACTTGAATCGATACCCGTAACGGGCGCTACTAAACAGCGCCTTTAATCGGCGGGCGAAAATATCTTCAAACGCGAGCCGCAACGACCACGCCGACTCCTCGTATATTTGCTCGATCCAAGGCAGAAAGATTTCTCGATCGAAGGCTTTTTCAAACCAGTCGATCGCGCGCGCTCGAATTTTCTCGTTGGAGCTGTCAAGATGATGAAATATAAAGCTGTGCGCCTCGTATTGATCGCTGAAATTCACAAACGAGTCGATAATAATCGGGCGCAGATCGGCGTTTTCGTCGTAAAAGGCGCGAGCGAGTTTGAAATGCTCCGCCTTTCCAAAACTGCACAGCGATTTGAACGCCGCGACGCGCACTTCGGGTTCGTCGTCTAGCAGCAGAGCGATAAGCTGTTTTTCGTATATATCCAGCTCGAAACGGCGGATCGCTTTTAGCGCGCTAATTTTCACCCCGAAATCGCTATCCTCGATCATCGATCGCGTCGCTTCCGCCGCCGCTAGTTTGCTCAATTTCAGCACGGTTTGCGAAAAAGCGGCGCGTTTATCGGCTGAAATCGAGTTTAATTGGGTTAAAAACGCTTCGGCTGTCATGGCGCGCATTTTACGACTTAAAGGCTTGAAGCGCGCGGGCGATAAAATCTCAAAAAAAATTCGAGGATTCAACTATGAAAAAGATCGTCGCCGTTTTTCCGGGTCAAGGTTCGCAAGCGATCGGTATGGGCAAGAGCTTTGTCGAGCGTTACGACTACGCCAAAGAGTTGCTAGACGAAGCGAGCGGCGCGCTCGGTTACGATTTAGGCAAAGTCCTGTTCGAGGAGAACGATCTGCTTGGGCAAACGCGCTACACGCAACCGGCGATCTTGTTTGTCTCCGTAACGGCGTATAAACTTTTTGAAAGCGAATTGCCCGTTAAACCGATCTACGCGCTAGGACATTCGCTTGGCGAGCTTAGCGCGGTTTGCGCTATGGGCGCTCTGAGTTTAAGCGACGCTTTGCAAGTCGCCGCCGCGCGCGGAGAATCGATGCAAAAAGCGTGCGAGGGCGCCGGCGCTGGTATGATGGTCGCGTTAGGTTTGAGCGACGAAAACGCCGAAACGCTGTGCGAAACGGCGAGAAAAGAGGGCAAAAAGGTCTGGACGGCAAACTACAATTGCGACGGGCAGATAGTTTTAGCGGGCTTAAAAGCGGATTTAGAAACGCTGATCGATCGCCTCAAGGCGGCGGGAGCTAAACGCGCGGCGCTATTAGATATGTCCGTAGCCAGCCACTGTCCGCTTCTTGCCAGCGCGCAAGAGCCGCTAAGAAAAATCCTAACCGAAAAGCTAAACTCCGATCGCTTTATCGCGCCTATCGTATCCAACGCGAGCGCCAAACCCTACCAAACAAGCGCCGAGGCGATCGAGCTACTGTCCGATCAGTTGATCAAGCCCGTGCGTTACAAACAGAGCGTCGCGGCGATCGCGGAGGAGGCGGATATTTTCGTCGAGTTTGGACACGGAAACGTGTTAAAAGGGTTGAACAAAAAAATCGCGTCCAAAGAGACGATCGGCGTTTCAACCGCCGACGATTTAGAGGCGGCGATCGAAATTCTAAGCAAAGGAGAGTAGCGGCGATGATTGGAATAATTGGCGCGATGATCGAGGAGATCGAACCAATCCTCGAAAGATTAGACGGCGTAAAAACCATTAAGGCGGGAAACAACGACTACCATTACGGAACATACGGCGGCAAAAACGTGGCGCTCGCCTACAGCCGAATAGGCAAGGTAAACGCCGCGATCACCGCTACGATCCTAATCGAGCGGTTCAAAGCCAAAAAAATTTTATTTAGCGGCGTGGCGGGCGCGATCAACGACAGTCTGCGTATCGGCGATCTGATCTACGCGACGCGCCTCGTCCAACACGACGTGGATATAACGGCGTTCGGACACCCGATAGGCTTTATCCCCGAAACGGGCGACTACTACGAAACGAGCGAAGAGCTAAACGACTTGGCAAAAAGCGTCGCGCAGGCGTGGAGCGTCAAACTCGGCAAAGGCGTAATCGCCACGGGCGATCAGTTTATAGCCGATCCGGACAAGAAACGGCTGATAGCGGAGCGCTTCAAAGCGGACGCGGTGGAGATGGAGGGCGCGTCGGTGGCGTGCGTCTGCCGCTCGTTTGGCGTTCCGTTTTTCGTTTTGCGGGCGATCAGCGACGCGGCGGATATGGACGCGGGGTTTAATTTCGACGAATTTTTGCGCTCAAGCGCAAAGGTCAGCGCCAATTTCGTATTGGGAATGGTCGCTAGATTATGAAAACGGCGGCGGCAAGATTGCCTAAGCGGGTTATTCGCTCCTTTGCCAAAACGATCGCCGACTACAATCTGATCGGCGAAGGCGATCGCGTTTTGCTGGGTTTAAGCGGCGGCAAGGATTCGCTGACGCTGGCGCACCTGCTTTTACGCGCGCGGCGTAGCGCGCCGTTTAAGTTTGATTTTCTCGCGGTTACGATCGACTACGGAATGGGCGAGGATTTAAGCCGCGTCGCGGCGCACTGCGCCGAATACGGTATTCCTTACCATATAGAAAAAACGAATATCTTCAAAACCGCGCCCGATCATATCCGCGAGGGCAGCTCGTTTTGCAGCTATTTTTCGCGTATGCGGCGCGGCGCGCTCTATTCGCTCGCCGAGCGAACGGGATACGGAACGCTCGCGCTGGCGCACCATCTTGACGACGCGGCGGAGAGCTTTTTTATGAGCCTCTTTTACGGCGGCAAAATCAGGTCTATGCCGCCCGTTTATCGCGCTAGCGATCACGACGTTAAAATTATTCGCCCGTTAATCAAAACCCGCGAGTCCCAACTTGCCGAGTGCGCGAGGGAGAACGGCTTTCCCGTCGTCGGCGACGAAAACTGCCCCGCGTTCAATATGAACGTAAAACCCCCGCGCGTCAGATACGAAACAAAGAGTTGGCTAAAAGAGCTAGAATCCAAGCAAGCGGGGCTTTTCGATCAGTTTCGGCACGCTTTTGAGACGCTCGATATACAATCTTTCGCCGATCGCCGATATATTTAGGCGTTTTTTTATGATAGACTTCGCTAAAAAGGAGCAAAAAATGAAGTTAATCGGCTTAATAGCAAGTTGTTTGATCGCCTTCTTTGTCGTCGGTTGCGACAGTCAAAGCGGCGAGGAGGCTGATATGTATGATCGTCAAAAGTCGCTGGACGACGGCGATTACGCCCGCGTTTTAGAGCTGACGAGCAACTGCGGCGGCGATCAGCCGTGCTTAATGGATAGAGCGGCGGCGTATATGGGTTTGGCTGGGTTTGACGCGCCGTCAATCGTAAAGGCGATAACAAACGAAGAGGACGATAAAGGCTACTTCGCAATCCTCTCGCCGTCGATACGAGGAGGCGACGCAAACGCTTCGCTTGGCAAAGCGACGACGACATACACATCTGTTTTGGCGACGCGCGGCTACAACGTTAATAATTGCGACTCCTCCGTAGGCGTTCTTAATAAATACGAAAAAGACTCCTGCGTCAATTACGGATTAGCGGCGATCGGTAGGAGCGCGGTACTTGCGGATAAGGTCTTGAAGTTATACGAGAGCTTGAGTAGCTCCTGCGATACGATTGACGCTTGCTTTGGCGCCGCCGGCAACAAGGACGTAGTTAATGGCTTGCTGGCGGACGCGGTAGATCTAATTTTTAACGATTCCGACGCCATAGTCGATATGATCTCAAAGGGCGATTCCGACGCGAAAGAGAAGATCGGCGAGATTAAGCAAGATATTTGCAATCAACAGAGTATCAATCCGTGCAACGCCGCTGGCGTGACAAGCAATCTCGACGCGATTTTTAAATATATATTAGAAAAAAGATAGGCTGTTAAGATGAGAACGCAATCGATACTAATAGCGGGAGCGCTACTCGCAACTTCGGCGCAAGCGGTAACATACGAGTATAGGCAACTTTACAAAGACCCCAAAGTAATGGGCGCGGGCGGCGCGAACGTAGCGCTAGGCGGTAGTTATAGCGCGGTGTTTAGCAATCCCGCGGGTTTAACGAGAATACCAAAAGAGTACGGCTGGGAGTTTCAGCTTATCAACGTCTCGGCGGGGATAAACGACAATATGTTAGACCTGCCCGATATTATCGACGACGCGGACGAGAGCGACGCTCAAGCCGCCGAAACTTTAGGGGAGCATATCGGCGATATTTACGGCTTCGAGATCGGTATTACGCCGTTTTCGATAGCTAAAATGTTTGACGAAACCGCTTTTGGATTAGGAGCGTTCGTAGGCGCGAATACGCATTTCGCCATTCACCAAGGCTTTGGCGCCGAAGGTATTTTGGAGGCGAATATCTTAGCGGTAGGCGGCGCGGCGGGAGCGATCGCCCACAATTTCAACGAGCTGACGATTGGCGACTACGCGTTTAACAGGCTCTCCGTCGGCGTGGGAGCAAAGGCGTTAAGCTACGGCTCTCTTAGCAGAACCTATTCGGCGGCGGACATCGCCAACGAGGAGTTTGACAATATAGAGGACGAGATCAAAGAGGGAACAAGCGTCGTCTTTGATCTCGGCGTTATTTACGAAGCTCTGCCAAACCTTTCGGTTGGCATAAGCGCGCTGAATATCGGCGGCGTTGGCGACGAGAGCGCCGAGATACCTATGACGATCAACGCGGGCGTTTCGTATGTCTATCGCGTGGATGATCGCTCGTTTTTCAATCAGGCGCGTATTAGCGCGGACTATATCGACATATCCAAAGAGTATCCCGATAACAGCTATGTAAAACGCACGCGAATCGGCGCGGATTTGAACGTGTGGGACGGCTGGTTCTCCACCTTCGCCATTCAAGCGGGGTTATATCAGGGCGAATGGACGGCGGGAGCAAGCGCGCGTTTTTCAATCTTCGAAGTAGCTTTCGCCACCTACGCCGAAGAGCTTGGCGCGTATGCGGGACAAGATAGCGATCGGCGTTATATGGGTAGCTTCGGCATAAACTGGTAAGCGCCGCGCTTAGAGGTCGTTCCCTTTGGCTTGGGAAAGTCCGCGTCGCGATCGACGCGCGTCAATCGCGGTTGTCGATCAAATCGGCAAGTTTTATCGCGCTTAGAAGCCGCGTTCTCTCGGTTTTGGTTTATCTAACAAAGCTCGGCGCGCGCGATTTGGCGTTTTCGGGCGGCTTCGGGCGATCCGCTAACAAAACGATCTGTTAGCGAGCGCGCTTTTTGGCTAGGCTTTATAAGCGCAAAGTTAGCGACCACGCGGGTTTATGGATTTTGGGTTCTCTTGCGAAAACAGAGCTTCGCTTGGAGAGTTTTACATTCGCGTTAAAATCAACGCGCAAAAAAACTCCGCGCTAACATAGCGGTTTTTGATCGCCAAATACGCCGAAACGTTTTTGCGTTCAAGCGCGTATTTGCCCGCGCAACGAGGCATACGGCTTTGCGCAATCTTGTCAACAAGCGGCGCGAGCGCGCTCTTTCAACTTTTCCGTTTGCGATTAGTTCGCGCCGAACGCAAGAAAAAGCTAACCCGTTTACGGCTCAGCGTCGCGCCGCTTGGCTTTTTAGGGTTTTGAAAAGGCGTTTATAACCCGACGAGTCGCGTTAAAGTTTCTGAAAGGAGTTTATCATATCTTCAAAAATCGAGACGTAAGCGGCGCTACGAGGCGCCGTCGCGGTGCAGGCTATTACCATCTTTGTCGATCCTTTCAGCTCGAATATATAAAGCGTTTGGCGTAGCGCCAATCCAAATTGCGTATTTTCGATTACAAGCCGTTCGCCCTTAACGTTCTTGGAAGAAAACTTTTCGCGTTTAATCAGCTTAAAGTCGTCAAATGCGTTGGGTAACGCTTTTAGGTTTAGATCGACGTAGTCTTTAAGCGATCCGTCAAAAGACTCTTCAATAAAGTTGATATTGGCGCTCGCGCCGTCTTTTTCCGCTTCAATAAATAACTTGTATTTCACGCCCATTATGGATCTAAGCTCCCAGCCGGTTGGCGGGCAGACCGAAAAAACGCCTTCTTCCGTATAGCGTTTGGCGCAATCGACCGTAGCCGACGCTCCAAACGACGCTATCGCCGCAAAGCATATCAACGCCGCAAACGCTCGTTTCATCGTTTATCCTTTATTTTTACGCGCCTTAACATAAGCAGTTTATACGCCGCTGGGACGATAAACATGGAGAGCAAAGGCGCGCTGATCATTCCGCCAATCATAGGCGCGGCTATGCGGCTCATAACCTCGGAACCCGCGCCGTCGCCAAACATAATCGGAAGCAGTCCCGCTATGATGACCGTTACCGTCATCGCCTTTGGGCGCACCCTTTGAACCGCGCCGTAACGCAACGCGTCGTCTAACGCTTCGACGTTATCGATAGGGCGCGGCGAGTTTTTTACGGCGGATTTGAGATAAATCAGCATGACCACGCCAAACTCCGCCGCTAAACCAGCCAAAGCGATAAAGCCCGTTCCTACCGCCACCGAAAAATCCCACCCCGCGAGGTATAAAAACCAAAACCCTCCGATTAGCGCAAACGGAATTGTGCATATTATCAAAACCGCCTCGCCAAATCGTTTGAAAGCTATAAAAAGCAAGACAAAGATAATCGCCAGCGTAAAAGGGATCATCGTCGCAAGCCGCTCGCTCGCTCGCTTTAGAAGCTCGAACTGTCCGGTAAAACTTACGCTAACGTCCGTTAGATTCGCGCGATCGACGATTTTTGATCGAATATCTTCCACGACGGAAACGAGATCGCGCCCGCGAGCGTCGATATATATCCACGCGCTTGGGCGGGCGTTTTCGCTCTTTAGCATAGGAACGCCCGCGCTTATCGATACGTCCGCTATATCGCTTAGCGTTATCAGTTGTCCGCTTGGCGTTACGACGGGCATATCTTTAAGCGCCAAAACGCCGTCGCGGTAGCGTTGCGGCAGACGAATGTTGATTGGGTGGCGATGCGTCCCCTCCACGCTCTCCCCCGCGATTTCGCCGCCGATCGCCATAGACACAATCTCTTGCGCCTTGGCGATTGTCATATCGTAACGCGCCAGATTTTCGCGATTGAGGTCTATGTTGATATATCTGCCCCCCGTTAATTTTTCGGCTAACGCGCTTGTAACGCCCTCGACCTCTTTGGCGATGGCTACGATCCGCTCGGCGGCTTCGTCGATCGTCTCTAGGTTCTGCCCCGATACCTTGATTCCGATTGGGCTTTTTACGCCTGTGGAGAGCATATCGATACGGCTTCTGATCGGTTGCGCCCACAGGTTAGCCACGCCCGGAAACCGAACGCGATCGTCAAGCTCGCGGATTATGTCGTTTAGCGTTACGCCTTCGCGCCACTCCTCTTTCGGTTTTAACTTGATCGCCGTCTCGATCATCGACATAGGCGCGGGATCGGTGGCGGTGTCGGCGCGTCCCGCTTTGCCAAAAACCCTTTCGACTTCGGGTACGGTTTTGATAAGCCGATCGGAGTTTTGCAGCAGTTTTGCCGCCTGCGCCGAAGATATGCTAGGCAGGGTTGACGGCATATACAAAAGATCGCCCTCCGCGATCCTAGGCAGAAACTCGCCGCCTATATGTTTTATCGGATAGATCGTCGCGCCTAACATAACGATCGCGATCGCTATCGTCGTTTTGGGATGCGCCAGCGTCAGATTTAACGCGGGGCTATACGCTTTGATCAAAAACCTGTTTAAGCGGCTATCTTTTTCGTTTGGGATTTTGCCGCGAATAAGATAGCCCATTAAAGCGGGAATAACCGTTATGGCTAGTATCGCCGCGCCCGCCATAGCGTAAGTTTTGGTGAATGCGAGCGGCGAAAACAGCCGTCCCTCTTCGCCCTGAAGCGTAAAGATCGGAACGAACGAAAGCGTGATGATCAGCAGGCTAATAAACAGTGCGCCGCCCACTTCGCCGCAAGCCGAAGCGATCAGTTTCAGACGCTCCGCGTCCTCGATCGCGCCGCGCTCTTTTTTGCGCCGCTCTAAAACTTTGTGCGCGTTTTCGACCATCACGACCGCCGCGTCCGCCATCGCGCCGATCGCGATCGCCACGCCGCCTAGCGACATAATGTTCGCGTTGATACCCTGAAAATACATAACGATAAACGAGATAAACACGCCAAGCGGCAAGGAGATAATCGCCGCGAACGCCGATCGCATATGGCGCAAAAAAACCGCGCAGACAAGCGCGACGACGAGAAACTCCTCGATCAGCTTGCTTGTTAGATTGGCGATCGCCCGATCGATTAGCGCGCTTCTGTCGTAGGTTTCCACAATCTCCACGCCCTCTGGCAGCGAAGGTTTTAGCTCCTCTAATTTTTGCTTGACGGCGGCGATCACCTCGCGCGCGTTGGCGCCGTTTCTCATAACGACTATCGCGCCCGCGACTTCGCCCTCGCCGTCAAGCTCCGCTACGCCGCGCCGCATCTGCGCGCCGATCTGAACGCGCGCCACGTCTTTTAGATATATAGGCGCGCCGTTTGGATCGCTTCGCAGCAAGATTCGCTCAAAATCCTCGATCGTCTCCAGATACCCGCTGGAACGCACCATATATTCCGCTTCGGCAAGCTCTATAACGCTTCCGCCCATCTCGCTGTTTGATTGCGAAAGCGCCTCTTTGATCGCTCCAAACTCGATCCCGTATTGCTGGAGTTTCATAGGATCGACAACGATCTGAAACTCCCGTATCGCCCCGCCGACGCTCGCTATCTCCGCGACCCCGTTCACGGCGCGAAGCTCGTAGCTTAGAAACCAATCTTGCAGCTCTCTTAGTTGCGATAGATCGCGTTTGGCGCTTCTGTCTATAAGCGCGTATTCGTAGATCCAGCCCACCCCCGTCGCGTCGGGACCGATTTTAGGCGTAACGCCGCTTGGCAACTTAACCTGATTTAGATACTCCAAAACGCGCGATCTAGCCCAATACAGATCGGTTCCGTCCTCGAAGATCACATATATAAACGACTCTCCAAAAGCGGAAAACCCGCGCGTAGTTTTAGCGCGCGGCACGCTCATAAGCAGCGTGGAGAGCGGATAGGTGATCTGATCTTCTATAATGCGCGGCGCTTGCCCCGCGTAACTTGTTTGAACGATAACCTGCGTGTCGCTTAGATCGGGCAGAGCGTCTATCGGCGTGTTTTTGATCGCCCAAACGCCAACCACGGTTATCAACGCCGCCGCCGTCAGAGTCAAAAAACTATTGGCGATCGACGAGTTGATTACGCGGTTAATCATATCGTTTTAGACGATCGAGCGCGCCGTTTATATTGGCTTCCGAATCGATCAAAAACAGACCGGTTTCGACGACGTTTTCGCCCTCTTTCAACCCTTCGATCGCGGTTAGCCCGTTGGATTCGGCGATGATTTTCACCGCTTTTGGAGTAAAGTAGCCCTCGCTATCGACGACGATCGCGCGCGGCAAAACGCCGTCGTCGATCACCGCTTGGCTTGGAATCGTAGGCAGCGGTTCGCTAAAGATCGAGGCTTTTACGATCGCGTTGGCGTTTGGTCTGAGCTTGCGGTCCGCGTTTGGAAGCTCGGCTCTTAGCGTCGCCGTTTTGGTCGCTAGATTTACGCTAGGTAGCAGTTTGGCGTTGTTTAGCGCGTATTCTTTATCGTCGATTATCGCGCTGAACTTGGCGTTTTCGATACGGCGCGCGAGTTTTTCGGGAATAAACGCGACGATCCAGATTGGATCGATTCCGTCGATTACCGCCGCCACGCTCGATTTCTCAAAGTTCATGCCTTCGCGCATATTAAACTCGCTCAAAACGCCGTCGATCGGCGATCTAAGCACGAAGCGCGTTTTTATCGTCCGCCGCTTTTTTAGCTTTTCGATCTCCTCGTCGCTCATTCCCGCAAGCCTCAAGCGGTTTAGCGCGGTTTGGCTTTGCGTAACGATATATTCGCTTTGCGCCTCCGTCCATTCGACGACCGTTATGTCGCAGAGCTTGTCGCCTTTTTTCACATAGTCGCCGATCGCCAGCGGATAAGCCTTTTCGACAAAACCGCTCGCGCGGTGCTGAACAACCGCCTTTTGATATTCGTTGAACTCCAAAACGGCTGGAAAGCGTTGCGAGAAATCAAGCGCTCTATATGCAACGGCGGCGGTTTTAAGCCCTAAGTTTTGCCGTTGCGCGGCGCTGATCGTAAAACCCTCGCGCTCCCCCTCGTCCGCGTATTTGGGGACAAGGTCCATATCCATAAACGGCGAGGGACCGGGCGCGTCGAATTTTGTGTTCGGATACATGGGGTCGTACCAGAAAAGAATCTTGCGTTCGCCTTGATCGGCTCCGTTGGCTAAACAGGCGAGCAACGCAAAAACGCAATAAACTCTCATATCGAACCTCCGCGTTTAATTATATCAAACCAAGCGATATTCTCAACAAACAGGGTCTATTTTGTTTTCTCAATCGTCTTTAGCAGGCTTGTTCGCCCCTCCTGAACGAAATCGAATTTAACTTTATCGCCGGTTTTTATGCCTCTAACCGCCGCGTCGTTCTCATACGCGAATCTCATCGTCATCGACGGCCAATTAAGATCGGGAATCGGATCGTGTTCGATTGTGAGCTTTTTGCTCTCCGCGTCGATCGCCCGCACGTAGCCGCTCGCGCTTACAAGCGGCGTGTCGATTGCGCTTTTTTCTCTATGATCGCCGTGTCCGCCGTGATCGTCGCGCGCCGTAGCCGTTAGCGGCGTCAAAACTAGCGCCGCGACTAAAATTAACGATTTTTTCATGGTAACTCCCTGTAGAAATGCCGCCATAGTATGTAGCTAATGTGAATGGTCTGTGATTTTGCGATTTCGTTTTGCGGCGCGTATGCTAAAATGACGGACATAACTGCTCAAAGCGAAAATAATGGCAAATAAAGCGGATTTAATAGTAGGCGTTCAGTGGGGCGACGAAGGCAAAGGTAAAATCGTCGATCTGCTGGCGCAACAATACGATTACGTGGTTCGCTATCAAGGCGGGCATAACGCGGGACATACGATCGTAATCGACGGCAAAAAATACGCGTTGCATCTTATGCCTTCGGGCGTTTTGAATCCAAAGGCGATCAACATTATCGGCAACGGCGTCGTTATCTGTCCGGACGCGCTTATCAAGGAGGCGGCGCAGTTTGGCGATCTGCTCGGCAGGCTCTTTATCAGTCAAAACGCGCATCTGATCTTGGATTATCATATCGCGCTGGATCAGTCGCAAGAAAAAAGTCTGGGCGATAAAAAGATAGGCACTACGGGTCGCGGAATCGGTCCAGCGTATGCGGATAAAATCTCGCGATCGGGCGTGCGGCTTGGCGATCTAAACGATCAAAAAAGCGCGGTCGAAACGATTTTGGCGCGCTACGATCGGCACGGGGTGAAACCGCCCGCTAAAGAGGCGATCGCGCTTGACGTGGAGCGCTGGGCGGAAACATTGCTCCCCTTCGCGGCGGATACGACGCGGATGTTGTGGAAGGCGCTAGACGACGGCAAAAAGGCGTTGCTAGAGGGCGCGCAGGGAACGCTTCTGGACGTCGATCACGGCACCTATCCTTTCGTTACCAGCTCCAACACGATCGCTTCGGGAGCTTGCTCCGGCGCGGGACTCTCTCCAAAGGAGATCGGCAAGGTGATCGGCATAGCCAAAGCCTATTGCACGCGAGTCGGCAACGGTCCGTTCGCCGCCGAACAGGCAAACGAAGTAGGCGATAAGTTGCGCGAAAGGGGCGAGGAGTTTGGCACAAGCACGGGACGCGCTCGCCGTTGCGGCTGGTTTGACGCGCCGCTCGCCAGATTCGCGTGCCGAATCAACGGCGCGGACGAACTAGCGTTAATGAAACTCGACGTGCTAGACGGATTCGACGAGGTAAAGATATGCGTCGATTACGACGAGGGAAAACCGATATATAAAACCTTTGCGGGCTGGGATAAGATCGCCAAAACGCGATCGTTTGACGATCTGCCCAAAACGGCGCGAAACTATATCGCGGCGCTAGAGGAGCTAACGGGCGTGAAAATAACGCTGATCTCCACGGGCGCCGATCGCAACGACACAATTTATAGATAGACGATGCGAGGACTAATTCAGCTTGCCAAGATCAGAAACGCCAAAGTCGAGGATTTGCAAAGGCGGTTGCGACGGGTTTTAGACGATCTAGCGCAAAAGGAGGCGGCGCTAAAAACGCTGCAAAACGAGATGAGCGCCGTCGCCGCTCCAATGGCGGGATCGTTTGGCGATTTGATAAACTTCGAGGAAAACCGCGCGACCTACCGCCGCGAGATCAAAGCCGCGCAAAAAGAGATTTTCACCGCTCATCAGCAGGCTTTTCAGGCGCGTTTTTTTCTGAAAAGGGCGCTGTCGGAATACGAAAAAGTAAATAGCGTCGTCCGCGAGGAAAAGGCGGCGATCGCGCTTAGCGCCAAAAAAAGCGAGGAAAAGCGTCTCGACGACGCGGCGATCAACGCGCGCTATATGTTGCGAGGCGAACGATGAAAACGGCTTTTGTTTTGACGGCTTTTGTTTTGACGCTCGCCGCCGCCGACGATTGCAACGCGATCTTTGACGGGCGGAAAAACGAAATTCTATTTGAGATCGACCGTTTAGATCGCTCCAAAAGCGAACTTGACGCGCTAGGCGAGGCGACAAAGCGGATTTTGACCGAAAAAGAAAACGCGATAAAGGCGCGCGAGGAGAAGATCGCCGCCGATCTTAACGCGATCGAGGAGGAGAGAGCCAAGATCGAAGCGGCGCTAAAGACGCAAGAGGAGCTTTTGGCGCGTTTTAACGAGGCGAAAGAGGGCAAATTAACCGATCTCTACGGCGGAATGAAGGCTTCCAACGCGGGCGAGATTATGAACGCGCTCGACCCTTATCTCGCCGCCGATATTTTGAGCCGTCTAGACTCCAAAACCGCCGCCGCCGTTTTAGCGAGAATCGAACCCGCGAACGCCGCCGCAATCACGGGTATTTTGCACAAAGGACCGCCGTTTATTAAAGAGCAAAACGCGACCAAAGACGCAAACTAACCGCCGATCGTGTAAAATACAAAAAATCAATGTAGCGGAGGGCTTTGGTATGCGGCTGTTGAGCGAACACGTCAGATTTATAGCCGAAAAAATAGCCAGAGAACTAGCGACTAGCAAACTAGTCAGCCTAACGCACGGGGACGAGCCGGTGATCGGCGCGGCGATCAAACGTCTTGAGGAAGAGGTTAAGCTAGAGCGCGCCGTCGATAACGAGGTCAATAATATAATGGACGAGCTAGAAGATTGCGAGGATCCGCTTTTGGCGTTAAAAAACCCCGAAGATTTAGAAAAAAGCGAGCTTAAAAATCTTGATTGGCTAATTCATAATTTTGACTCTAAGAAACTTTTTTGGCTGATTAAACGCAGAGTCGCCGCCAAAGAGGGGCTTATTTTGGACAACGACGATCGTTTCAGCAATCTAGCGCACCGCATATTAGACGATCTATACGAGGAAGACTTGATCGACTACTCCGTTAGCGAAAACCTCGTCAAGAACCTGATCAGCAAAGCCATTTTAGATTACGGGCGAAGGCGGGAGGAGATCGAGGAAAAAGTGCGCGAGAAACTAAAGAGCTATAAACGCAACATTGTTCGCGGCACGGACGAATACGATATTCTGTTCGCGAGACACTACGCCGAAGAGCTAAAAAAGTTGGGATTATGAGCGCCGTCTATCTTTACCTTGAAAACGGCATATTGCTAGAGGGCGAGAGCTTTGGCGCGCAAGGCACGGCAAGCGGCGAGATCGTCTTTAACACCTCGATGAGCGGTTATCAGGAGATTATCACCGATCCAAGCTACGCCGGACAGTTCATTACCTTTACTATGCCCGAAATCGGCGTCGTCGGAGTCAATAAAAACGACGACGAGAGCAGAGGGGTTTTCGCGCGCGCCGTTATTGTCCGCAACTATCAGAGCGTTCCGTCGAACTACCGATCCGAAGAGTCGCTAGGCGACTTTTTGAAGCGCAATAACGTCGTTGGCGCTTGCAATATGGATACGAGGGTTTTAACGAAGCTAATCCGCAAAGACGGCGCTATGACGGCGGTCATATCGACCGAGTTTAGCTCTTACGCCGAGCTGCGCGCGGTTTTGGACAAGGCGCCAAAAATGAGCCAAACCAACTTCTTGAGCGAAGTGGCGACCGCCAAAGCCTATATGCACTCTCGCGGCGCGTGGAATACAAAAGCGCAAAGCTACGATCCCCCCGCGCCGATCGCAAAGCGCGTCGTAGCTTATGATTTCGGCGCGAAGCTAAACATATTAAACGAGCTGACAAACGCCGGCTTGCAGGTAGAGGTCGTCCCGTGCGACGCGAAAGCGGACGATCTGATCGCGCGTTTTAACGACCAAGAGATCGGCGGCGTCTTTCTAAGCAACGGACCGGGCGATCCGCTCGTGCTAAAAGATCAGATCGCGCAGATAAAAAAACTTGTCGATCGCAAGATCCCAATCTTCGGCGTTTGTCTCGGACATCAACTGCTTTCGATCGCGCACGGATACGAAACTTACAAGCTCAAATTCGGTCATCACGGCGCTAATCACCCCGTTAAAAACCTCCAAACGCTCGCGGTGGAGATCACCAGCCAAAATCACAACTACTCCGTGCCGGAAAACATAGCCGATATTGCCGAAATCACCCATATCAACCTATTTGACTATACGATCGAGGGCGTTAAATACAAAAACGAGCCGATCTTCTCGGTGCAGCACCACCCCGAAGCTAGTCCCGGTCCGCGCGAGTCTCGATACCTGTTCGAGCGTTTCGCGCAATACGTTCAACCGACGCCGAACGCAAAATCTTCGGCGTAAATCGCGCCGAGATGAGATTAAAAGTCTCCGAAGAGACGAGAGCCGATCGGTTTGTGGCGGGAGCGCTTAAAATCGGGCGAAACGAAGCGCGTAAGCTGATCGAGGGCGGCTTTGTAACGGGCGTGAAAAAACCTTCGCAAACGCTAAAACAAGACGACGTTATCGCGGTCGTTTTGCCGCCAAAACCGCTTGAGGCGCAAGCTCCGAACGTAGATTTCGATATTCCCATTCTCTACGAAGACGACGAGCTGCTGGCGATAAACAAGCCGGCCGGCGTAGTCGCGCACCCCGCGCCGAGCCATAAAGGCGCGACGTTAGTCGATTGGCTTAAAGCTAAAGGCTTCGCGCTTTCCAATATCGCGGGCGAGGAACGCTTAGGAATCGTGCATCGCTTAGACAAAGAGACGACGGGCGTTCTCGCGATCGCGAAAACAAACGAGGCTCACGTAGCGTTGTCGCGTCAGCTTGAAAAACGCGAGATGGGGCGTTACTATCTGGCGATTGTCGATCGCGCGTTAAAGGGCGATCTGATCGTCGATCGCCCGATCGGGCGATCGCCAAAGGATCGCGTGAAAATGGCTATCGTCGCCAAAGGGCGCGCGGCTAAAAGCTCGTTCTTAACGCTCGCGCGGCTTAAAAACGGCGAAGCGCTAATCGCGGCGAAGCTATTTAGCGGGAGGACGCATCAGATTCGCGTTCATCTGCAGTCGATCGGCGTTCATATAGTAGGCGATTGGTTATACGGTTATAAGGGCGCAAAAGATAAGATCGGAGCTACTTTTTTACACGCCCATCGGCTCTACCTGCGCCGCCCGTCTTCCGGCGAAACGCTAGTAGTGGAAGCTCCGCTTCCCAAGCCGTTTTTAGAGCGATTAAGTCTTGAGGAGGCATACCTAAATGAACTGCTTAGCGAAAGTCGTCTTTGTTCTCGCTTCGGCGCTACTGTTGGGGTGCGTTCGGCAGCCGACGATCCCTTCCGATCTTAAATTAGATTTGAAACTTAAAGGACCTCCGCGTTTAGAGGCGTTAAGCGACAGAACCGCGATCGGATTGGAATGGGAAGGGATCGACGACTACAACGTGGCGGGATACATAGTTTATCGCGGCGAAGGCGGATCGCCGTTTACGCGCGTTGGCTCCGCGTCCAACCGCTTCAGCAACCACTTTTTAGACGATAACGATATAAAACAGGGACGCTCGTATATTTACGCCGTCTCGTATTACACAAGAGACGGGCGCGAATCGGTTAAATCCGCCGCGATAGCCGCTTCCGCGCTGCCTATACCGGAGCCGATCAGCTGGCTTGCCAGCGGCAATATCCTGCCGCGCAAAGCGAAGGTGATTTTTAGACCGCATAGCAACGAGCGTATCAGCTCCTATATCATAGAGCGCCGCGACTCTAGGCGCGGCGAGTGGCGCGTGGTCGGCAAATTGCAGGGCAGGCTTCACGCCGAGTTTATCGACGAAAATCTAGCGGACGGCGCGGAATACGAATATAGAGTCGTTTCGGTAAGTTTTGACGAACTGCGCAGCAGACCTAGCGAAGCGATCGTTACGGCGACAAAGCCCCTGCCGCCCGTCTTAACCGGAGTTAGCGCTTCGACAAAGATTCGAGGCAAAATCGAAGTGAAATGGAATCGCGCCAAAGAGGACGCGGGCGGCGTTTATCGCGTCTACGCCTCCAATTCGGAAAACGGCGGCTTTTCGGTAGTCGCGGAGATAAAACCGACAAGCTCCGCGAGCGAAACGATTGAGAAAGAGGGGACGATTCGTTTTTACAAGGTAACTTTCGTCGATCCCGACGGCTTAGAGTCGCCGCTTCAGAGAAAAGCCATAAGAGGGGCTACTCCCGCGCCGATCGCGCCGCCGAACAAATAGGGAGACGATGCCGCATATTTTAGCCGCGAATTTCACGGCGGCGCAATCGCCGTTTGAAAGCGCGGGATTGAGATTTTTATTCGCTTCGATCGGCAAAAAAGGCGTCGCGGGCGTAGAGGCTAACAAAAGTAAGTTTTTGCTTCGTTTCGCGCCGCGCGGCGACGCGACGATCCTAAAGGTCGATAAAGCGACGCGCCCGCCCTGTCTGGAAACCGTTAAGCTCGCGCTGAGCGAGTTTGCCGCCGCGAGCGGCGCGACGGTCGTAAGCGGAAATTTTGGCAAAATCAAAAACGCCGTTTCAGGCGATTGCTTTTACGAGCCAAACGAGTTTATCGCCAAATACAACCGCGAAAAAAAGCTGTGGATCGAGGTTGGTTTTGGCAGCGGGCGGCATATTTTGCAAAACGCGAAACGGTTTTCCGACAAACTGCATCTAGGCGCGGAGATACATCGACCGAGCGCCATGCGGCTGTTGCGGCGCGCGGAGGGTATCGACAATATCGCCGCGATCCTATGCGACGCCAAGACGTTGCTGGCGGCTATGCCTTCGAGCGCCGCCGAGAAAATCTTCGTTCATTTTCCCGTTCCTTGGGACAAATCGCCCGATCGCAGAGTGTTTAGCGAGCCGTTTGTTAAAGAGGCGTTGCGCGTTTTGATAAAAGGCGGCGTTTTGCATCTTCGCACCGATAGCGAAAGCTATTTTAACGCCGCCGCGCGGATCGCCCAAAAGTTTAAGCGCGTCGCGATCGAAGCTAGAACAAACGAGGAAGCGATTACGCGGAGCAAATACGAAGATCGCTGGCGGCGGTTGAATAAGACGATATACGATCTATTTTTAACCAATTTGAGCGATCAATCTAAACGGATCGAAGCGTATAATTTCGATTTGCCAAGAGGCGTCAAGCCAAAAAGCGAAATCGCCCGCGATTTAATCGCGAATTCGGAAGAGTTTTTGCTAAGAGCGGACGAACGATGGCAACTTGCGAATAAAGGCTCTCTTGTGCGTTTAATTATGGGCGATCGGCTCGCTTTGCAGACGCTATATCTTTTAACGCAAAACGATACGCTCGCCTACTTTCCCTCCGCGCCGCTTCCCACGCGGGCTAACTCTTTAGCGCACCGCGCTTTGGTCGAAACGCTCTATGGTCGCTAACGAAATCGCGAGCGCCAAAGACCTCTCTCTAGCTTACGACAGCCGCGAGATTGTTTTGCGCAACCTCTCTTTCTCTATTTACGAGGGCGATCTGATCTTTGTAACGGGCGCCAGCGGCAGCGGCAAATCCACGCTGATCAAGGCGTTTTACGGCGCGGTCGCGCCAATAAAGGGCTATCTGCGCGTCGGCGGCGTGAACATGCCGTCGGAAAACAGAAGCTCGATCGATCGCCTGCGCCGAAAACTAGGGATCGTATTTCAAGATTACCGCCTGATCGACGAATGGACAATCGAGCGAAATATCGCGTTGCCGCTATACATCGCCGGCTACGATCAAAGGCGGATCAAAGATCAGGTCGAAAAGCTATTAAAACACGTGCGCTTAACGCACCGCCGCGATCGATTCCCGCGGGAACTAAGCGGCGGCGAACAGCAAAGAGTCGCCGTCGCGCGCGCGCTTTCTCATAACCCTATGCTGCTGTTAGCCGACGAGCCTACGGGCAATCTGGACGACTTCTCGGCGCAGTTGGTTCACGAGTTGTTTATGGCGGTAAACCAGCTTGGCAAAACGGTAATGATCGTTACGCACCGAATGCCTAGTATCGCCGATATAAACTATCGTCATTTTTGTATCGAAGAGGGACGGCTCTTTGAAATCGATTAAAAACCATCTATCGCTGATACTCGCGCTATTTACGATGCTCGCGGCGTTTCAAACCTTCGCGACGTTTTCGCAGATAACGACCGACTACGAGATCGCTTTGGGGGACGAATACGCGATCGTATTGGCGTCGAAAAAAACCCTTGAGCTATCCGATATTCCTCGCGTTTCGCCGCAAGCGGTCGCGTTAGAGGCGATCGATTCGGCGCTGATTTTGGACGAGGTCAAAGACGCGCTCAGCGAGACTAATTTAGCCTATCTTAAAACGTCGTTGCCGCGCTTTTATAGCCTTCGGCTTAGCGCGTATCCCTCGATCGCCGAACGCGAAAATATCGAGGAGCAGTTGCTAAAAAACGATTCGATTGTTCGCGTCGAAACCTTTGCCAAAACGCAGGATAAGATTTACAGACTTTTATTGTTAATCAAGACGATACTCGCGGCGTTAGCCGCGCTGATGTTTATCGCCGCGATCTTGCTGATCGTGCGGCAGATGGAGGTATGGCGTTTTGAGCATAGCAAACGCATAAACATTATGGCGATCTTCGGCGCGCCGCTACTGCTTAGAAGCGCGTCGCTATTTCGTCTGGCTATCGCCGACTCTTTTTTAGCCTCGCTAGTTGTCGGGGGTTTATTTTATCTGCTTTCAGCCGATTCTACCGTCGGACGACTGTTAAACGAGGCTGGATTGAGCGGCGTTCGCTACGATCCGATCGTTTCGTCTTTGACGCTTTTTGGCGCGGCGTTGGCGATCGCGCTAAGCGGCGTTTTGTTCGTGATCTTGAAAGCCGAAGAGACGCAATGAGATTTTTTAAACTTTTACCGATACTAGCGCTAGCGGCTGTCGCGATCGAAGCTAAAGATATAGAGACGATCGAAAAAGAGATCAAAGCGGCGCAGGAGCGTCTTGAAAAAAGTCAAAGCGACGAGGGCGCGCTTCAGAGCAAAGTCGATTCGCTTTCAAAAGAGATAGCGGACGCCAACGCGCTGGTAGCGGAGATCGAGAAAACGCTGTTAAACGGCGATCAAAAAATTAAAGCGCTGGCGCAAAAGGTATCCAACGAGCGCGGCGAATTTGCCGTTTTGCAGAAGCAAAAAGAGTCGCTGATCGTTGAAAGAGACGCGATTGAAATAACGCTTGTAAAACTGCTGACCAACCACGCCGCGCAAAGTTTGACGCTAGAAAAAAGCGGCTCTCAAAGCGAAGCCGACATAATAAAAGTCGAGATTTTTTACCTAATGCGCGATCGCGTTCAAAAAGACGCGGCGCGGCTAAGATCGAACTACGCCGATAAGATCGCGCGGATTAAAAAGACGCAAGATCGCATAGACGAGTTGCAGAACAATTTAGATTCGTTAGCCAAAGCCGACGCCAGACAGCGCGCGCTAAGAAACGAACAGACGAAACTAATCGAAACGTTAAACAAGCGCAAAAACGGTTATTTAGCCGAGCTTAATAAGTTGATCGATCAAAAAAACCGCGAGCGGCAGCTGCTCGCCGATCTGAACATTATGCGCCAAAACACGGTCGATGATCTAAAGCAGTCGCGGATAACGAGACAGGATACGCCTCCGGGCGCCGCGATCGCCGTTAAACAATACGGCGTTTCGTATCAGAGCGCGGGCGCGGGCGCGTATAACGGCAAAAAGGTCAAGGCGCCGCTGGATAGCTCGCCGATCAAGATTACGAAAGAGTTCGGTCCATACACCGATCCGATCTATAACATCAAAATACACAACGACTCCGTAACGCTCAAAACAAACTCAAGCGACGCGCTTGTAAGAAGCGTCCTGCCGGGCAAGGTGGTGTTTGCCGACAACATTAAAACGCTTGGCAAGGTGGTGATCGTAGAACATCAGGGCAACCTTCACACGATCTACCGCAATCTTGAAAGCATTTCGCCTAATATCAAAGTGGCGCGTTCGCTTAAAGAGCGCGAATCGATAGGGCGCGTAAGCGGCGAGCTTGTCTTTGAAGTTACCAAAGACGGTTTGCCGATCAACCCTTTGCAGCTAATTGCAATTTAACAAAACGCGCTATAATAAGCGGAGATTATGAAGGCAAGGAGCGAGTTATGCGGACGTTTCAATTCCGTTTTGCTTTTAGTTGCGTCGCCGGCGCTTGTCTCTCTCTCTCTCTCGTTTTTGCGGGTTGCTACGGCGGCGGCGGCGATCCCAGCGTAAATTACGCCGAAGTCGCTTTTTACGATAGCGAGCTGACGTTGCTGGAAAAAGACGATTTTCGCAAAAGAACGACGATAGACCTTAGCGTTTACTCCGACAAATATGGCGTGAGCGCTTGGTATGAAAGCGGCAAAATCGCGGCGGCGGCGACAAGATATTCAATCGATGGCGACGTTAATTTATACGCGGAAAAGAACGTAACCGAAATAACCGACGAAAACGGGTTAAAAAAGATTGGCGACGCTTGCGCGAATCAATATATCTTGCGAAACGATATAGCGCTGACAAGCCAATGGACGCCGATATGTTCCTACGGCTACCCCCCTAATACCTTTGCCGGCGTTCTAAACGGCGAGGGGCATAGTATAACCGAGCTAAGCGTCGATGGCGACGGCGTTGCGAACGCCGGACTGTTTGGCGCGATCGCGATTAACGGCATAGTGAAAAACCTAAAGTTAAAAACGGCAAACGGCAAAGAGATCAACGGCACGCAAAGCGTCGGCGCGATCGCGGGAACCAGCGGCGGGTTAATCGACAACGTTTTGTTTGAAGGCAACATTAGCGGTTACGGCTCGGCTACCGGAGGCATAGTCGGGCAAAACGACGGCGTAATAAGCCGCAGTCAATTCGAGGGTAACGTTAGCGGCGGCGACTATGTCGGCGGTATCGCCGGAAAGGGCGCCGGTAAAATAAGCGGCAGTCGATTCGAGGGTAACGTTAGCGGCGGCAGCTATGTCGGCGGTATCGCCGGTTGTCTTGACGGCGATATAAACGGCAGCTACTCCGAAGGCGACGTTAGCGGAAACAATTACGTAGGCGGCATTGTCGGCTATCTTTACGGCGCCGACGTAAGAAATGCGTATTCCGCGGCGAGCGTTAGCGGCGGCAGCTATGTCGGCGGTATCGCGGGCGCGGTTCATAATAATGGCGGCGACGCCGAAATAAATAATAGCTACTCAATCGGAAATATCAGCGCGGAAGGCAATTTTAGCGGCGGAATTGTCGGTCGCACGGAAATATCTAGCTCTAACCACGGTTATATTTGGATCGCGAATAACTACTCCGAAGGCAATATCAGCGGCGATCATAACGTTAGCGGTATTGTCGGCGGAACCGCGCCGTCCTGGGCAAAAATTTTAAACAACGCCGCTATCAATGAAAAAATTACGGCAAACGGCGACGCTAATCACACGGTTGGACATGTCGGAACCGCTCCTCCCGAAGTAAAAAATAACTTCGCGCTGAGCGGTATGATTATTACCGGAGCGAGCAATAACGGCGCGGAAGGCAACCTAACGACGCAGGCTAGTTTTGAAGCGAATACGACTTATCAAAACGCGATAAACGGCGACGGGGGCGGAGGGCTTGGCTGGCGCTTTGGAAACGACGATAGCGCCCCTTGGGTTTGGGGCGCGTTTGGCGGTTATAAATATCCGACGCTCTACTGGCAAACAGAGCCGCCGACGCGCTAAAAGACGTTCTCGGCGCGGCGCGCAAAATCATAGCGGACGTTTGGATTAGCGCTCGCGCTATAATGGTTTGCGTAATCCATAATTAAGGAAAACAGATGCGTTTTACGTTTAGAAAAGCGGCGATCGCCGCCGCGATCGCGATTGTTTTTGCGCCGATCGCGCTGGCAAGCTCGCAAAAATCAATTTCGGCGACGGTTTATAAAGATCCAAATTGCGGTTGTTGCAACGAGTGGATCGCTCATTTGGAGAAAAACGGTTTTGTCGCAAAAATCATAAACGAAAGCGACGCTAAGACGCGAAACGCTCTTGGAATACCGAATCGTTTCGCCTCCTGCCATACGGCGAAAATCGGCGATTACGCGATCGAAGGGCATGTTCCAGCAAACGATATTTTGCGTCTGCTTCAAGAACGACCGGACGCGATCGGGCTATCGGTTCCAAATATGCCGATCGGCTCGCCCGGAATGGACGGCGAAGCGTATGGCGGGCTAAGCGAGCCATATCAAACGTTGTTAATCGCGAAAGACGGCTCGGCAAGCGTTTTTAACGAGTATAAATAACCCTTAAAAGCATTATCTCTCTCGCCTCGCCATTCCCGCTTGCGCGGGAAATGACGGTTCCTACGCAATCAGCCTTTTTCGCCCGATATTAACCTAAACCTACCCCAATAACCCAACCTACAAGCAATCCTTTGATTGTATCACAAATTCTTAAAGATTGCAATTTGAGCAAAACTCAGTCAAACTTTAGATTGTCTAGAAACTTAGCTCTTTTAACCTCCTTTCTTGGAATGTATTTGGCATAGACGCTCAAAGTAATTGACAGATTTTTATGTCCAAGCATCGCTGATACCCACATAGGCTCTTCGTTTTCAGAAAGCATTATAGAGGCAAAAGTGTGTCTTGTCGAGTAGAGTTCTCTGTATTCAAGATTACATCGCTCCAGCAAGGATCGCCAGAGCTTCTTTCTCGCGTAAGAAATATCCTTAATCACGCTATTGCGGTGATTGACAAAGACGAAAGAATCAAGATAGCCTGTTCTTAAATATTGCCTTCTTAAAGCGTCCTCCACTATGGGGAGCATATCGACGTCTCTCTCGCTTGAAGGCGTTTTAGGAGTGCCAAGAGAGCCTTTGTATATAGTTTGCTTTACGCTTATGATTTTCTTTTCAAAGTCAATATGCTTCCATTCAAGCCCGAACGCCTCTCCCGTTCTTAAGCCTGTAAAGAAGGAAAGAATAAGAAAATCTCTGAACCAGCTATCCTGCTCTTTAGCGATTAGCAGGTCTATCTCCTCTATGGAGAAGGGTTTCTTCTCTTTGGGCTGACCTTTTGGCGGCTTAACGACTGAAAGAGGACTGCGATTAACGATCTCGTCGGAGACAGCCTCCTTCATTACCGCATTTAATACGGAGCGATACTGCTTTATTGTTGAAGCCGCCAATCCCTCATTGATTAGATCGAGTTGCCACCGCTTAATGTCGGCGGCTTTAATCTCGTCGATCCTGTAAGCGCCGAATACAGGAACGATCCGCTTGCGGAATATGTAATCGTATTTGCGATTGGCGCCGTCCCTGCGTAAGTTTGCTCCTAACTCAAGAGCGCGAACGCCGTATCCGGCTATGGTATCGCTTCCGCTTGAACGCAACTCCCTGTCTTCCTTTTGTTTAGCGGCTTCTCTTTCAGCTTTCCTCGCCTCTCTCTTTTTCTCGGCTTGTTTTGCCTTTTTCTTTCTGATCGCTTTAATCAGAAAGCTCTCCCAGTTATTTCTCGCCCATTCGATATTGTCTTTCGTCGCTGTCCTGCCCGTGGTGTAGCGATAGGTTCTGTTGTCGATCCGCCCATAGACGTATATAATCCCCCCGCGCATATAAATATGCGCGGCGCGCGATGCGATACCCATTGAATCTCCTTTCTCGACTTTTTTGAAAGAGTAATCGACGCTTGAATGACGTTTGGGGGAAATGAAACGAAGTTTAAGAGAGTTTAATAACTAAATACAAGCAAATCGTTGAAATTAAGAAAATGTTAACGCCGGAAGCGAAGGTTTTGGAGAAAATATTGAGGGTTTTACAGTTTTACATTTGGCGGTGGCGCGAGAATACAGCGATCAAGTCCGCAGAGTTTGCGAGAAGCCGAGACAGAATGGAAGCAAACATAAGGGCAAAGACTAGAGGAAACTAGCCTTGAATGGGTTTGATGAAGCATTCACTATTAAGGTTTGCCTGTTTCTCCAATCGCCGTTGGCGACGATTGTAAAGCCATACGCCCAGATAAACTAATATAATTGGCGGAAAGAACAATGTGAACATCGTCCCCGCTATTACTAGGACGAACGTGCGCACATTTTTTGCTACTAGGAGTTCTTCTGCTGTCAAAAGCCCCGTTGCTTCATCCGCGCCCCTATCCCTACGACTTCTCTCAATATCCTCATCAATAAGACTCATATCTAGCCCAAGATCAATGCCATGCTTTGCGCCCACACCACATACCTTCTTTATTTTTAGTAAACACGATGATATCATAGCTATAATTATACCACATTATCAAACTTAATGTCATTTTTTGTTTCTTGGATCAAACGGATTATGCCTCTTAGTCCCTACAGTGTTGCTAGCGCTTATACCGATTTCATCAAACGGCGCGGGCATTGCCCTCACAAAATCAGGCGACCCCTTCAAATTATCGCCTCGTCCTATCGCTCCATTGACAAGCTCTTTCATTTTATCTTCGCCTATCGTGTTTGCATTGGCTTTACTAATTAGCCCCCGATCGGCAAAGAATTCCTTATTGGCTTCAAAAGCGGCTCTGTAATCTATTCCCGCTTGAGCGTTTTGCTGTCGAGCGTTTGCTAGAGCCGCGCCGTAATCGAAATTATCGACGATTTGCGTATTGTTAATCTCGTTTTGAGCGCTTGCTATAGCTTTTGGCGCGCCGAGAATCCTTCCGATCTCCGCGCTTGCCTGTTCAGCTCCCATAGCGTTTAGGTTCTGAAGCGCCGTCTGCGCTCTTTCGTGCGAAAAACCGTATTCTGTCTCACCCATATATTGCGCATACTCGATCAATCTATTCTTTGATAGGTTTGCCTGAGTGGATTCGGCTACGCTAAGAGCTTCTTGTTTAGCTTGTAGGTTAGAATAGGCTTCACTTAACTTTCCGCCGCTTGATTGACTGAACGTATTGGCTTTGTTTTCGTCTATAGCCAAAGCTCTGCCCATAGCGGTGTCCATAGCCCTGTTGAGTCTTTCTATGTCTTTATCGGTAATGTTTGACGTTGCGCTTTCAGAGGTTGAGCCTTTGCCAGTTAGCGTTCCGCGCGCGCCGACGGCAACTTCTGCGCCATTTCCCAAAATTTTTAATCCGGTTGAAGCGTGCGCGTCGGCATATAGTTGCGCCGCCGCCTCGCTACTCATCCCCGTCGCCTTAGCCAAAGCCTCGGCGTTTTCAAACGTCTTAAGAAACTCCTGTTTATACGCCTCTCTCGCGCTCGCGTCCTCTTTAGCGTTATATCTAAACGAACCGTCCTCTTTTACCGAAAATAGCTCCTCTCTCGTTCTAGTCGCTACCTGTTGAGCGGTCTCCTGCAACGATTGTTGCGCCGTCGCCGTTTTGTTTTCCAAATGTTGAGCGTTAATACCGGCTACATTAGCGTCCGTAACTCGACCGTCAACGCTGTTTAACTTTGCGGCTGAATTGGCGGTTTCGGTATGCGTATGTCCGTTTAACTCTCGTTCTATCCAGCTTGTAGGATAACCTCCCATATCGTGCATTCTATTATAGGTCGCCGTTTCGTCGAAATAGGAGACGCTCCCTCCGGAGATAGAGCTTCCATAAGAGAACCCCTTATCGGGACTATACGCGCTATGTCCTCCGGTCGCCTGTTTATCTACGCTTGTGTTGGAAGCCGCGTTAGCCGCTCCTCCAAAGGCGTGTCCTAACATACTAAAGAGTCCCGCAAAAGCTACGTCGCTCCCCTTTGCCAAAGCAAAAGCAAGAATAGGTATTAACCACGAAATATACCCAAGCATAGCCAGTCTATCGCCTATCGTAGAATCCAGAGCGTCTTTGAAAACAAGCTGATACGCTCCCGTAGTTACGTTGTATGTTATGGTCTTAATCGCCTTTTCTAATTGAAGATCGAAACTGAAGTTCATTATGGAGGCTATGATCATCCATAAAGAGATTGTAAGCATAAGGGTTATGAATAGGCGAATATACTTAATATCGTGCATCGCTATCGTTAAAAGCACTAATATCCACGATACGCAGATAACGATGGTAATCAGCGTCGCTTGCATTATGGGCATATATTTCTTAGCCATAAAGCCGCTCGTATAAAACGCCGACTGAGCTTTTCTCTCGGCGTATGCCGGCATCCAAGCCATAGCGCTTAGGTTAATGCCGGACATAGCCGACATTGTTCTGACTCCTTGATTGTTCATATTTACCAACATTGATTGGGTAACGTAAGTTTCAGCGTCTTGACTCATACCTAAGTAATGGTTAGCCACAGTCCCAACCTTATCTCCAAACTCGGTGGCGCTAGGGTTGGCGCTTGGACTTATATCGTATCCCATAGAACTAGCCAACTGAGATAAAAAGCGTCTGGACTCGGTCGTAAGATTGGACGCTATCTTGTCCCAAGCGTTAGGGCAGTATTCGACGCTTGCAGAGCCGTCTATGGTAGAGTAATAGGTTGTTATGAAGTTGGTATTTACCTTCAAGTCGTCTATAAGGCTAGAGCTTTGATTTAACCGCATTTTGAACGATGGGTTGAGACCAGATTCATTAACTAAGCAATCCTCCATATAGGCGTTGAAACTTGCCATAACCGCGCTATTAAGCGGTCTTGCCGTAGCTATGCTATCATGAACGCTCATTGCAAAACCAAGCCCTGAGTTTCTAAACGACAGCGAGTTGGGAGTTGTGTAGAACTTGTCTAAAGCGGAGAGTATGCTTCTTTGCATATTAGAAAACAAAGCGAAGCTCTCGCCTATCGCTAAAGGTAGCTTGCCCACGGAGTAAGGCGTATTTGTCGTTTCGTCTATGACCATATACTTAGGCGAGCCGTTTAGCGATAAGAATATCTGCTGCAGCAGAATAACCATTGCGGGATACTTGACTAAATCAAAAGGAGCGATAGGTTTGCCCATAGCTCCGGCAAATTTAAATATGACGATCATACCGCCAATTGATACGGCTACGGCAGTAAGCCCCTTCCCCGTCGCCCCTATTGTTTGAGAGAGGGCTCTAAAAGCTTCAGCTATGGTATCGCCGCTACCCCATACATATATTGGAGTGTCGGCAAAAAGAGCCGAGGGGATAAACGCTAGAAGCGTTAGCGTAAATAGTTGTTTAGTCATTGGTTAATTCCTTTATCAAAGTTGCTTTTGTTCGTCTAACAAATAAACCGAATATGGACGAAAACTCTAAAAAAAACGCGACGGCAAGCTATAGTTTCTTTGCGAGTTGCGCTTTTGCCTTGCGTTTCGTCGCGTCTATTGATTGGCACTCCGATCGTCAAGCTCTTGCCTCGCGCTCTTGTATCGTAAATCCGTCTTACTTCAATCATTCCGCTCTCTCCTTGTCGGGTATCTTTCCGCGAGATAGCCAGAGTATGTCCTTTATAAACTCTACGTTGCTTTCACTCATTCGGAACTGCTTGTCTTCGAGAGAAACTGAAAAGAGTTCAAAGACGGCTTGCATATTGACGTTTGGAAACGTCTCTTGAAGCTCCGCAAAGACAGGAGAGGAGCTATTAGCCGCTCTGCTCTTTTGTATCTTTGAATAATAGCCTCTGTAAATCCCGTGAGCGATCCGCTTCATTCGCTTTACCTTCTCCGCTTTCTCCTGATCGTTTGTGAATAGTAGTCTGTATAATACCTGCTCGACTTTCTTGAAGTTAAACTTTTTATTCAATCTCAAGCATCCCAAATGCGCTTTTCGGCACGCGCCCAATACAATCCTATTGAAGTGGCTTTTTTGTTTGGAAGCAACGCTTTCAACTTCTATCTTTAGCCTTTTATCTTTTCGTATAGCCGCTTCTATACGAATGCTATCTCCCGCTTGCGCCTCGTCTATCATCTGATTCAGTTTTGAAAGCATTCCAATGACCGCTTCGGTTTGCTGCTCTGTGAAAGCGCCTTGAAGCAACTGCCGAAACTGATCAAGTTTATCGTTGTTTTCTATCTTGGTTTTCATCGTATTTGCTTCGTTATAGCTTTTTGGTTAAAACGGACGTTTAACCCGCAAGGAGATCGGAAAGCGGGACAAGACGAGACTAGGGCGTTTGAGAGGCTATCAAGCGTCTTTTTTCGCTCCGAATGCCAAAGTTCCGAAAATATGCCAAAAATGGGGGATAATATCAAAGATAACCCCGCAATTTTCCACACCATTGATTTTTGAGCGGTTTTCCACACAGATATATATATTATATACAACTCAGAAATTTTCCACACTTCTCCCTCTCCCCCTCTCATCTCTAAAACCCCTCCCTTCCGCTCGCTATAGCCCTGACCACGAAAAGGGCTATAAACGACAGCAGAAAGGTTAAGAACATTACGCCATACGCGCTATCCACAAACACATATCTAGTCGTTACAAGAGGCTTCCTTATCTTAAACCCGTTCTTGACAAACCTATAAACAAATCTAACCGAAGCCACAATTCCAATTCCTGAAAACAAAGCCATAACGATAAAGAATATTACAAGAAGCGTTGAGGTTTCTTGAACCTGTCCAGCCTGCTGATACAAAGCTATATATTGTTCCATAGCTTCTAATGTGGCGTTTCGTTCCATCGTTAATCCTTTGCCGTTGTAGTATCCGTTATCGCGTCGGTCAATACCAACGCCATTTCTTTATCAAGCGATCCGATATATTTGCTATTGTCTATCTCAAACTCTATCTTTTTGCCAATTGACAAAGCGATATAAATCTTTCGCAAAAGCGGCAACGGAGCTTTTTCTTTGGTTATTCCCTGAATGCGGTTAGAGAAAAAAACGTTGGACTTTGCTCCGTCTAAGATAACTTGCCAATTTTCCGATGGAGAGATATTTGTCAGAGATTGAACGATAAGACGCTCGTATCGCTCTCTTTCCTCTGTTTCTTTCGTTTGTTTTTCTTTATGCGTTGCTAACCGTTTTAACATTGTTTCTTGAGAGCTATTGATTAAACTAGAGCATAGCTCCAATAATCTATTATTGCCGATTATTGAACTAAACGACAAAAATCCTTCGTCTTGCGTTGAAAGATAAAGATTTTCCAAGCTCGACCCCTTTTCTTTAACGGCAATAGCGTCAAGGGTTTTATATAGCTCGTTTGCCTTTCTTTGTTTTTCCTCTTGTTCCGACTTAATTTCCTGTTCGCGTTTATACGCGATATATTGATTAACTCTCGCTTCTTTATCGCCTAGTTTGCCGTTATCCAGCAATTGCCTAAGATGAACTTTATACGCGCTCTTATTGGTCGCGTCTTTCGCCAAGAAATCTAAGAAACTCTCTTTATTTATCGTTTGATTGAATAGGGTTATCTCGTTTGATTTGCTGTTATTTAAGCCGTTATTGGCGTTATTGGCGTTGTCGTCGAACAACGTAGTCTGTATCGGTTTGCTTTGCTTGTATCTGCCTCGTATTCTGACGGCGATTACTCTTCTGCCGTTTAATTTTACATCGTCGTATTTGTCGAAAAATGCGTCTATGTTGGTCTTGGAGTTTATTTCGTCGATGGCTTTGTCAATCACAAATGTTCGCAGATTTTTGAAGTTGGAGAGATATTTATCGCCTCCCACCAGCTTAGCGAAGGTTACGATGTCTATAAACGGCGTTTGACCTCTACCTCGCTTTTCGTCTATATAGTCCAGGAGCAGTAGGTAAATGGCGTGGCTTGAGCCGTGTTTTAGCGAATTGAGCTTTTTTGGAAGGAATTTGCAATAAAGACGGGTTTGCGCTTTATCAAGATAGTAATTGACTAAATTAGTAAACGAAAAATATAACTTGTCGTCTTTGTATATAACCGCGTCGATTATATTGCTTTTGCCCGATATGGCTTTTACCGCCGCCCTCGTTTTTTTCTCGGTCGTATGACCGCACGAGGGGCAGACAAGTCGATTATTTAGTTCGCTCATATAAGTTCCGCATTCCGAGCAAATGACAATATCGTCCTTGTCTTTGCCTAATAAGTTAAACGATACCGAGAGATCGACAAGCGCGTCTATTGAACGTTTAAACAGGCTGTAATCGTTGCTGTTAAATTCTGATAGCTCGCGCAATTGCTTGAGATTGACGCACCAGTGAAAGATTGTCATTTCGTCCGGTTCTGAATTATTTAGTTTTGGTCTGCGCGCTATCTTTGTCGTTACAGCGTAGATAAGGCTTGCGAATATTTTTTGTTGAAGTAATGGAAAATTGCCTCTGGTAATCTGAACCGAAGCCGATGGCATACGCCCCAAACGTTCGGCAAAGATTTGCTTTGCGGAGATTTCAGCCTCTGGTTCTTTAACGGCAACAGGCGTATCGGACATAGCTAGTTCCAACCTTTCTTAGTTCCTAAGTTAGCTATAGCTTTTCCAACGCGATCCGTTCCTAGAATATGTTTTATCCAGTCAAGATTGTTTTCAAAAAAGGAGAGGTAGATTTCGTTTTTATCGCTCGAATCGCCGCCTCTGAGACTGATTAGGTTAAGGCGGGAGGTAAAGCGCCATTCGCCGTCTTTGTGATAAAACCATAACGATACGCCGCGATTAAGCTCCATTGCGACGATTTCAATCTCTCTTTTGTCAATATCCTTGAAAGCGTTGTTTTGTTTGATTGCTTCGTATAGTTTCGTTAGATTAAGACGATGGGTTGATATGCGTTTGAAATCAAGAGAACCGCTCTTATAGGCTTCCTCGTCGTAAGTTTTATTAGGCTTTATAGTATCGTCTAAAGCGATTAAAACGGCTTTTTCTAATCTGTTAAATCCTCTTGAAAGGACTATATCGACGTAGGAGCCGTCGTTAAATACCCTGTTTCCGATAACGGCGCTCATCTGTTTTTCTCTTTTGGGTTGCTTTGATTATTCATCATTGACACCCGTCGCAATCGCAAAAATTGTTTTGGGTTTGGTCTGGCAGTTTGAAATCATCGTCTTGTTTATTATCAAACGCAGGGACGGGACAAGCGTCCATATTTATCTGCTCTTTGGTTAGTTCCGCTGAAGCTATAGGAGCGCGGTCTCTTAAATCTTGCTTGAAATAAGCCTTAGCCTTATGTCGGTTGATAAACAATCTGGCAAGGTCTAGGAATATCTCCCAATCTACGGGAGGCTGAGGAGTTCCGCTAAACGCTCCTATACGATAATAATCGCATAAATCGTAAATAAGGCAATCGACCAACAACGTAAGGCTTTGAGAAAGGTCGATTACAGGCTCAAAGGAAGCCCACGTCGGTATTCCGTTTTTCTTTAGAGCGTCTAGGGTTTCTAGTCTTTCTTCGGGTTCCGCCGTAAAAGGTTCAAAGAATGCGCTTAGAATCGGATCGTAGAAGGTTAGGGATTGACCAATTCTAATAGATTTGCCAAACTCCTTAAACAGGTCTAGGTCTATTAGACACCTAGCGCCGCCTTTGGTTAGGATTTGGACGGGAACGCGATGCTTTAAGCAAAGTTCCAAAGCTCTACGAGTCGGGGAGTTATCCTTGCGCGTTTTGTCGTAGGGGTCTCCGACAAAGGAGATATGAACGTATTTGTCCGTAGTGTTGGCGTAACGCTTTATGCTCTCTTCCAACTCGAACATATCTCTAGGCGAAGCGTTGAACGCGAAATAATCCGCTTTATCCTTTCTTAGCGTTTTTGGCGCGTAACAGTAAAGACACCCGTGTCCGCAGTTGAGATAGAGATTTAGAGCTAGAGGGGCGTATTCTCTAGCCTTGCCTTTTGGTTCGTAGATCATAAAGTTCCTGTTTTTTTGTTTGGCGGTCATATGGAACCGCTTAACGCACAAATAAACGGAACGTTCGAGGAAAACAAAAAAATCGGGGGACGGATGAAAAATCAGGGAATGAGGATAGCTCCCCGCAGGCGGCTCAACCCCCCGTAGAATTACCAATAGCTGGCTCTCGACTCCCCGCAAAATTACCAATAAGCCTCGTTTGAACTCCCATATATCCGCGATTTAAGCGGCTTCGCTGGTATAGCTCCCCGCAGGCGGCTCAACCCCCCGTAGAATTACCAATAGCTGGCTCTCGACTCCCCGCAAAATTACCAATAAGCCCCAACAAACCCGCTCCACCACAGCATTCGTTCAAGCGCAAATATATTAAGAGTATTCTTAATTAGTCTCATAAATATATTATATTTGCGCAACGCGCGCGCGAGAAATCGAAATCGCCGACTTTTGCGAAAAGTTTGCGCGGCTCCGCGAGCTACGCTCGCTTTGATCGGAAGGGGGCTTTTCGCCCCCTTACCCCTTCATTCGCTTTGCTTTCGTTTCAAAAGGAGCTTCTGATCGCTTCCAACAGGAAGGGGCAAAGCCCCTTACCCCCTGATCGCTTCGCTCTTGTTCTGAAACGATTTCTTTTTTTTGTTGCTTGTCCGCTTCGCTTTCGTTCTGAAAGGATTTTTCTTTTGTTTCTCTCTGATCGGAAGGGGCTATCGCCCCTTACCCCCCTATCTCGTTTTCAACAGTCAATCGCCAAAATCACCGCCTTCCTTTTTTAACGGCTTTTACGACAATCGCAAATCCGAAGCTCTCCAAGATTTGGGGATTTGCCGTTAAAAGGTGAAAAAAATCAGGAAATTGCGGAGATTTTTGAGAAATTTTAGGAAATTTCTAATATTTACGGCAATTTTTCGTAAATCCCGTTTATTAGTATTGCAAGGAGGTAGAGAAGATGGAACTGCACACTGTAGCGGTAAAGCTCGAACCGGAGCTTTACGAGGCGTTTTTGTCTCTCGTCGAGGACGAGCGGAACGAAAACGAGATCAAAGTGCCTTTGGGGCACGTAGCACGAAAGATTGTGATTGCCCACCTGCGCGCCAAAGGTTACTTAACAACAAATAAACCTAAAGTCGCGCTAGATAGCCAAAGACGAGGGAAAGAGAGCAAACGACAAGAAGGCGACAGACAAGATAGCGGCGATAAATCGCCATCGTTGTTTGGGAATGGCGATAGCGGTAGCGACGGCGACGATAGGAGCTAAACGATGGTAAAGCTAAATAAAGGCGAAACGGCGATGTTAGACGAAGCCGTTAAAGGAAAGGAGACCTCAATGAGCGACGCAAACCAAAAGGAGACCAAAATGGCAAACAAGACCCAAAAGATCATCTCGATCTACAACATCAAAGGCGGCGTGGGCAAAAGCACAATCGCTAGAGAGTTAGCGTATAGGCTCGACGCTACTCTTGTAGATTGCGATCGAGGAGGAGCGCAAGAGTATATGAAGCCTCTTAAGGTCGTTAAAGCGCCTCACACGATCCCGCTCAATATTGACGATAACATCGTAATATACGATTTCGCGGGTAAAGACGACGAGCGCAAGCACGGCGCTATAATGAAAAGCGATCTAATCGTCGTGCCTTATACGCCGACCTTTTACGCATTGCAGAATACGGTCGATAGCTTCTTGCAGATTTGGCTCGTCAATAAAAACATAATGACAATAGCCAATATGCTAAAAGAAGAAAAAGACCTGCAAAGGAGCAAAGAGGATTTGGAGGAAGCGCTAAATCAATGCGACGAGAGCGTGGGCGAAATACTTGTCCTGCCTCTGCGTTTTACGCGGGGGCTACAGTCGGCGGAGAATAAAGGCAAGACGATTTATGATTTGCGAGAAGAATCGTCCATTAACAGGCTCAACTACGAAAAAGTGTGCGGCGAGATCGACACGATAACCGACACAGTAAAAAGGATCATCAATGTCTGAAAGGCTTAAAATAACACCGCGACTTGAAAACATCACGACAAACAGAACCCTAAAAGGAACGTCGGGAGAGATTAGGCGGCTTCTTATTGACGAATTGACGCCGAACCCATATCAGCCTAGATGGGATTTTGAAGTGGAGGCTCTACAAGAGTTGTCGGATTCTATCAAAGAGCACGGGCAAATACAGCCCGTAGTCGTATGCGATAGAGACGACGGCAAAGACGGCTACTATATCATCGCCGGAGAAAGACGCTGGCGAGCTTGCAAATTAGCGGGTATGTCCACCGTTAGTTGTGTGATCCAACCGCCAATGGATAAAAAGGGAATGCAAATCGTGGCTTTACAGGAAAATATACAGCGCGAGAATTTGCATCCGATTGAGGTTGCGATAGGAATACAGCGGATGGTAGAAACAAATGTGCTAAACGATCGGGGCGAACTAGACGCTATATTAGGTTTCGGAGATAGAACGATGTGTCGGTATCTTGATATTGCTAAGCTCAGCGAACCTGCTTGTGAGGTTGCCCTCAAATCAAACTATAGGGATACAGTGGTGCTTGGAGTCATCGCCAAACAGGTTACGCCTACAAATCAAGAACGCGTTTTACAAAAAATCATTAACGACGGAATGACCCAGAAAGAAGCGCTTGCTCATGTTAGGCAACTTAAAGCGCCTAAAACTATTGAGCCGTTCAGTTTTAGGCTGACCTCTAAAGGTGTGGCTACTTTTACTTGGAAGCCGAGCGTAACCTTTGAAGACGCGTCTAAAAAACTAGAGAGGTATCAACAAGAGTTGCGAGATTTCTTGGAAACCCTTGACTCAAAATACGCCGCCGAGAGTAAGGCAATTGCGTAAACTCCCTGAAATTACCCCCCTAGAGAGGGGACAGAAACCCTCTCAAATCCTCTTGTGGAGCGAATTTATCGTAAAATTTGCAATGTGATTGCATTCCCAACAAAAGACCTCCCCTAAACGCCAACCCTCTCCCAACCAAAAACCAGCGCTTACCCGCTATTTCTATTTATGAGTTCATAGAGAAGAGATACGGGCTTTACGTTTTTGTAGCGGAACTGCTTGTGTCGATTGCGGTGTTTGGCTCTTGTTTTACGGGGATTACGGGCTTCTACGATTTTATCGCCAAATCGTATAACCCTTTCATAGCCCTGTTCGCAATGTCGCTGGCGCTAGGAATGGTCATTTCGACTACGGTTATTGTCGCGATGCTTATGTCCGAGATAATGAAATTGCATAAATAAGGAAAAATAATGACGCGAGAGCTATGGTGGGATATTTACGGTTACGTTTTAGCGGGAGCGACAATCATCGCTTTATCGCGGATAATTTACGGACACATAAAAGACTCTTTTGACGAGAGGCGAAAAGCGAGGAGAAGCGTAGAAAGAGGCGACGATCTTGGCTACTATCGCCCGTTCAAAAGAAAAAAACGTAAGAAAGCCTGAGCTTATCAAGTTTCGTTTTGTCCGCTTGATCGGATAAAAACTCTCTTGGCTTCGTAAAAACCCCCTCGATTCTTTCTTAAAATCTTTGCCATTCCTCTAAAAAACTCCTCGATCGCTCTTTAATTTCGCTCAGTTTTTGCAAGTTTCCGTAAATCTCGTTTATCTGTAATTAAAATAGTTTTGTAAGGAGAAGAAAATGAAAGTCGCGGGTTCAGGTTTTATGGATAAGTTAGCCGTATTGGTTGGCTTAGGTTGTTTTGCCTTTGTAATCGGAGCATTAGCTTATAGCGGTTCGGACGACTTTGGTCTGGACTTTGTTTTAACAAAAATAGAGAGCCTACTAGGAGGAGCAGGCGGAGTGCTGCTGGCGATTTTTTTAGTCGCTATAGGCGTTGTGATGATTATGCGCGCGGCGTTTTTGCCCGGCATCATAACGATTGTTTGCACTTTTGTATTGATGGGAATCGTGGGTATCGCGAAAAAAGTATCTGGATTGATACTCTAGGGACGCGCTATGAATAACGACGAAAACGACTACACGCAAGTCCATAAATACATAGACGCGCCGGTTATGATCGGCAATTGGGAGATCGATCAGTTTCTGCTTGCCGTTATCCTTATCTGCTTTGCCTATATACTCCCTACGGGCGTATGGATTTTATTCTTCGAGACGATAGCGATTGGGGTTTGTTTTCTTTACGGCTCCTATAAAAAAGGAGCGGTGAGGGGCAAGGGGAAACAGACGCTCTACTCTCTTGGGCTAAATAAACCTAAAACTCTCGTTCCCTCTAATATCCGTTACTTTGTGGGAGGGTGAAAAGATGAAACAGCCGAAGCTCGTCGCAAACAAACCTAACGCAGAAAACGGTTTCTTAAACAAGGTATCACTGTGATTTTTGAAAAGTTCAAGTCCGAACAATACAAGATATTTCTGCAAAACCAGAAACTCACCATAGCTCTTGTTGCGATGGTAATCGCCAATCTGATTTTAGGCGTTTATATTCTAGCTTTCGCCACAAATTCTAGAACGGTATTTCTGCCGTCTTTTAACGCCACTCAGGAGTTCTGGGTGTCTGGACGCGAAGTGAGCGCAAGTTACCTTGAACAGATAGCGCGGTATATATCCGATGTGCTATGGAACGTCCACCTTGACAACATTAAAAACGTCAAGCCCGCAATCTTACCTCTTGTGCCTAGCGATCGTAGAAACGAAGTCGATCGGGCGATAACGCAACAACTGAGCTATATCAGCGATAACGCTATTACAAGGATGTTCCAACCCATAACTATTGATTACGGCGAAAGAAACGTGATATATATCAGAGGTCTCTTGAAGGAAATGACGGGCGATATTGTAGCCTTAAGCAAAACAACCACGCTACGTATCCAATATAAAATTGATAACGGACGCTTTTGGCTGCTCGGCGTTGCGGAAGTTGAAAGGAAGAATCAATGAGAGATAACGCGCTTGCTCTTTTAACGGCGTTGATTAAGCGAACTATCGTTTGCGCGATTGTTTTCGCCGCGCCCTTAATCGCCGCCGCCCCTCAGATTATTACCGATCCAGTCGGAACAATAACGCTGAAGCTCTCCCGCACCGACCAGAACGTTATCGAAATGCCTAATCCGATTATCTCAAAGCACTACAGCCAAGAGAAGGATATACAAGTAGATACCATCGGTCATAGGGCGATTATCAAGTTTCTGCCGTCGGTTAGACAACAATACGAGGTCGTAAATAATCAACAAACCCCTGTAGGCGAACCAGAAATAAGCTACGCGAAGGTTAAACCAGCCGATCTTGTGTTAATTACATCCGATAACGCAATCTATACCTTTAAGGTTATCCCGTCGGATACCGCGTTAAAGACTGTGATTATCCGATCGACTGCGGCAAACCTAAAAGAGGCTCTAGCCTACGAGACAGCCTCTCCTTACCAAGAGACGTTGGGGAAATTAGCAAAGGCTGTATTCCAAGCGCAAACGCCAAGTGGTTATAGAGTAGTAGAGAACGGAAGCAAGAAGTGGAGAATAGCCTCTAAAGACGCTAATATGACCATTACCTTGCTAAAAACATATAAAGGCGCGCTATACGATATACATCTCCTAAACGTCTATAACAGAGACAACACGGAAAGACGCTACGACGGACAACTGCTTTTCTCAATCGCTGAAAAGATTTCTCCAAAGAATCCCGCTAGAGCCGTTAGTTGGTATTACGGCAACTACGCTCACGTAGCGCTCCCTAAAAGCTACGTTAAAGCGATTATTATCGTAGAGGGGGGCGGCAATAATGGCAAATAGACCGGATAACGCCTCATCTAATCAAACGCTGACCAAATGGATAATAATCGGAGCTGTAGCGCTATTTGCAATCTTGCTCCTTATGGTATGGGGAGGCGGTTCGCCGTCTGATAATCCCGATTACGGAGACAAGTTTAGGATTATCAACGACGAGCAAGCCGCCAAGACAAGATGGGTTGGAGAAGCAAGCGAACAGATGCGGGGCGCTAACGAAGCGGTTAGCGCCGTCAGAAATCAGAATACCCAGATATTACAGCGTATGAACCAGCTTGAAAGCGAACTGAAACAGGCTCAAGCTGAGTTAAAAGCCGCTAAGGAACATAACTCGACAATAACCGTCGTTCAGCGAGGAGGCGCGGCGTATCCTCCTATACCAAATCAACAACAACAAACGACGGGAACGGGAAGCTCGACAAGCTCATCCGCCTCAAATCCATTTTCTCAGCCCGCTCAACAACAACAAACCTCAAATAATCAACAACAATCTTCTACTTGGGCGGATAGGTTTATTTCCAGAAATATGGGGACGCAGACCGATCCAAACGGCGTGCCGCTTGTCAAAAGAGAAACAATAACCCGCTATCAAGTGATCAACGGCGCTCTTAAGAGCGAAAAAACTGGGGAGAAGATTGACGAAAAAAAAAATAACGAAGCCGCAATAACCTTGCCTCCTATACCTGCGGGAACAATAATCCCCGTAGTTAGCATTACCGGAGTTGACGCGCCGACGATGAGCGCGGCAAAGTCTCAGCCTCTCCCAATGTTATGGAGAGTTACCGATCTATCTATTATCCCTAACGCTCATAATCTTGATATTACAGGTTGCCATATCTTAAGCGAAGCCGCAGGCGATCTGCCTAGCGAAAGAGTGCTTATTAGGACAAACACCTTAACCTGCACGAACTCTGAAGGTAAATTGTTAGAAGCTCCATTAAGCGGTTACGCCGCTTCCGGTAAAGATTCCAAAAACGGAATTAGAGGCAGAGTGGTAAGCAAACAAGGGACATTATTAGCAAACGCTCTTATAGCGGGATTTTTGGACGGAGTAGCCGAGTCGTTTAGCGTCAAGGACCAAGTAACAATGACATCCGCAATTGGAACAACCACAACCTCTACCGCAAACGATAATGAGCTATTAGAAGCAGGAGCTTATAGAGGCGTATCCAACGCTATGAGCAGATTGGCTGACTTTTACCTTGACATGGCTGACCAAGTCTTTCCGATTATTGAACTTGCCGGAGGAACGGAAGCCGACATTATTGTAACCGCCACTCAAGAGATGGCGCAATACAAACCGAAAGAGGATAAGTAACAATGGGAACAATCAGGATTAACCTATCCGCGTTTGTTGTTGTCGCGGCGATTGGAGCCTTATTATCTGGTTGCGCCTCTCCTAAATACGAAGTCGTTAAAACCGATCGCTGGATTGTTAAAGATGGCTGGGTTGTAGGGGAGAAAGATAACAAGAGAGTTAAGGATACTAACGGCGTTACGGGACAATCAGCCGTTAAAGAGGAAAAGAGCGACGGAGCGAATAGCGACAATAACGGCAAATACTGCGATAACGCGCCAAAACAATCTGACAATCGCAATATCAAGCCGGATCGTTTTAATCGCCCGACTAGCCGCGATCGCAACGATACCGCGCGCAACGCTACGCTTGCGCAATACAAAGGCAAACCAATTGAAGCCATAGAAGAAGCGTGGGTTAGATCGGTTCTACCAAACACTCAAATTGAACTGATTAGACGCTCTCCCGCAGTAGGTTTCTATACGGCTTTTTTAAGCAACGGACAGGTTATATACGTCAATCCTTCACAAAGATTGCTATTTTTTGGAGAGATTTACACCTCTGGAGGCGATAACCTCACAAACCTTTCCAAAGAGCGTTTTAGCGAGTTAAAATCAAGTAAAGCGGCGCTAGAAATAAATGCCTCCGAGCTTGAACAACTAGGCTTTGGAGAAATAGGCGATAAAGAGGAAAGATACGTAGCGATGGTTACAAGCCCTCTATGCCCGTATTGCCACAGAGCGGACGAATATTTCTCAATCAACCAAATACCCGTTAAACGGATATTCCTTGTCGATCTGCAAAATCCAAACGACGAAGGCGTTAAGCGAACGGTAGAGTATCTGACTGCACCCGATAAAGAAGCAAGAGAAGCTCTGTTGGTTAAATGGAGAGCGCGAGAAGGATACGAAGCCTCAAAAAAAGCCGACGGATCGCTGGATAAAGATACCCAAGAGGCTATTAAATCTCTTAACGCTATGAGAGAGTTTGCCGAAAGAAACGCCGTCGAGGGAACTCCCTATATCTATCTTGTCGATCGCGAAGCAAACAAGGTAGAGAGATTGATCGCGGGTTACGCCGAATCGATCGGCGAACAGATTAAAGCGTGGTATCTCTCAAACAACAATCAAACGGGAGAAAAGCGATGAGATTAAATCAGGCGATACTAGTAAGCGCATTAACCATATTAACTCCGATCCTATTATTGATCCTTAACGGCTGCTCTCTGCTCCCTTACGATAGCGATTACTCCTGCGCTTACAGCGAAGGCTACGGAAAATGTTTGAGCGCCAGAGATAACTACGAACTATCTCAAATGAGCGAAAACGAGCGATCGCGTTATCTTGGGAAAGCAAACAGCGTCGAAACCTCCTCAAACTATAGCTATTGCGATCGGCTTAGAGAAAGTTGCGGTTGCCCGAATAACGAATGCTTTGATTTTGAAACTCTCCAAAGCCTGAATAGAAGCGGTTGCTTAACGCCAAGCGAAATAATCGCTTTGGAAAATCACGAAGCTCTGCTCTATATAGAGCGGTTATTGTTAGATCGAAGGGCGATTGAACATAGAACGCCTAGCGATAAGAGCGTAGCTAAAGGCGATAGCAACGCTAACGAAGACTTGATTAACGCAAACGGCAAACAAGCTAAGGTCGTTATAGCCGATGCTGGGTTAGATTACGGCGATAGCGATAGCGTTAATAACAGACCCTTATCTCAATCTTGCGATTATCCAAACCTTAAAGACGGCGATACGATCAGAGTAGAGGTCTATAGGGCTTGGCTTAGAAAGATGCCTAACGCCGCCTATCCCGTCGATAACGGCTTTGAAGCAAAACGAGGCGATCAATACGCCGTTAAAGGCAGTAAATGCGGTTGGGTTGAATTGGATAACGGACGCTATATCCATCAGTCGATCGTGTCTGTTATTAACAAGGAGTTAAACAATGATTAAACGGCATTTAATCGCTATTCCAAAGGCTTTTACAATCATTACTTTCGCTTTCTTCTCCGCGCTTGCCTTTAATGGTTGCGCCTCTAAGACGATCGTTGAAATAGACGAGCGCGATATAGGCGATACGCTCTTAAAGGTCGATCCAGAGTTTGCCGTAGATAATCAATCCTCCGCGTTAAGGGCAAACTACGGAGCGGATACCCGCGTCCCTATGCGAACTCAACCCAAGTCGGCGGAGTTAATAATCGCCCCCCATACTACCAAAGACGGCGTATATCACGGATATTCGGCAGTGTGGATCGTAATCGAGGAAGGCGATTGGGCGTTAGGCAGATTCGATAACGGTAGCGTCCCAGCTAACGCTCGCGGCAGAGTCGTGATAACGCCGCTAAAGTAACGATGAACGAGGACAAAGCGATGATCGTTAAAGAAACAATGGCAAATCGATGAAGCTATTCTCCAAACATTCGGCGCAATCCGAAACTACGGCGCAAATAGAAGAAAGCCAGCTCGCCGAGATGAACGAAATGCTTGAAAGGAGCGATAAAAACGCTCCAAAGCAAGTCGTAACCTCTAATCTAACGCAAAAGGCTAAAGATAGAGCTTCTCTCCTAAAAGAAAAAGCAAAAGAACAAACTAGAATCATAAAAGATCGCCTTAAATCCACAGGCGATCAGATAAAAGGCTACAACCTGCCTTTAAGATTAAAGCACGCCTATAAAAAGATAAAGATTAAATCTTTGCGCGCTCTTAAGGAGCAAAATACCTTTGACTCTCTTCCTTCGGATCGATTGGTCTCTTTAACCGAAAAAGAGTGGAATAAACTATGGAAGCGCAATAGGATAGGCGACTATCTGCCCTATTGGGTGTTTGACGAGCAGACGGGAATATATGTAAATAACGATAATAGCTACTCGATCTTATTTGAATGCGCTCCGCGCATAGCGATGGATGGCAAGACCGCCACAAGCTTTGCGGAGATAATCTCTAAATTACCGGATAATCTTATCTTGCAAATCGTTCTGGTAGGCGGCTCGAACAACTGCTGGCGCATTGAAAATTGGAGACAAACCCATCTTAAAAGAGCTATGGAAAACGAACTACTATCAGCCGTTATCAACGATTTAGCTAAGTTTTTCGAGCAAAAACATAAGGAAAAAGCGACGGAGACAATGCTTGCGAAGCTAAAGTCGTTTAGGCTATTCATTTCGCTTAAGGCAGGCGATAAAAATTATAACGCCTTAATCGACTGCGCCTCCTCAACCAAAAGCATTCTCTCTACCAACGGCTTTGCTCCTGTTATCTGCCATCCCGAACGCTTAACGCCGGTTTTATACGAGGCTCTTAACGGCGACGTCGATCCAAGAGAGATACCCGAATATACCCCCGCAAAAGAGCTAAACAGGCAGCTTATCGGAGGAGAGAGCGAGTTCGCCTGCTTTGCGGATCACGTTAGGATAAGCTCTAAAGCCAACAGGCGATTAGACGGCAAAGCCAAAGGCAAGTATTGGCAAGCCTTGTCTCCGCAGACGCTTCCAGAAAGAGCGCATATTTTTGATTTCGGCGATAAGATCGGCGCTAAACTTTCAAATGCTATTAACGCCAATCAGTTTATAGACAGCTTTATTATCTCGGCTACCGTAGCCAAACAACCCTCGCTTAAAACCAAAGCCGTCAGGCGCAACCACTCTACAAACCTTCAGCTTACCTTTTCGGACGCGCTCTTTAGACGACGCGCCAATATCAGAAAAGAAAGCGTGGATATATTAGACCGTATAGACGAAAGAAGAGAGCCGTTATACTCCTTCGACCTAGACGTTTTAGTCTCGGGCGACAGCTACGATCAGTTGCAGTCTAACGTCGCGTCGATTAAAAGCTATTGGCGCCAAGGCGGAAACGAACAGGCAATCAAGCTCGAAGCTATACCAGACGTCAATCAGCTTGCCTTTTTAGCGGCTCTGCCTATGGGCGCCAATAAAGAGTATATAGATACCTGCGGCAAGAGCTTTTCGTACTTTGCCAATCAGATAGCTCAATTCCTACCTCTCGAAGCCGACTATGGCGGCAACGGCGATAATCTAGCGTTTGCCACAAGGAGAGCCGCCCTGTGCCTTATCGATCTGTTTATCTCAAATAATAACTTCAACGCCTATATCGTTGCGGGCGCCGGCGCGGGCAAATCGATGTTGTTGCAATTTATAGCCGCGCTCTCATACGCCAGAGGCGATAGAGTGGTCGCAATAGATATAGGTCGCTCCCAAAAGCGCCTATGCGAGGAGCTTAAAGGTCAGTATTTAGAGGTCGATCCTCTAAATCCTATCAGCTTCAACCCTTTTAGCTCGATTAAAACAAGCGAAGAGCTAGTAGCCGAAATGGGCTATCTGGTCTATTTCTGCTACGCCTTAGGCGCTAATCTAAACGAAGCCCAAGCCGAGAGCGAAAAGAAACTAATAGACAGTTATCTGCCCGCGGCTATAAGGGAGAGTTATAACGAGAAAGGCGCTAGCGCCGAAGTAACGGACGTAAAAAATCTAATGGAAAAACAAGACGACCCCCGTTGCAAGGATTTCGCTCGTCAGATGAGTAGCTATTGCAGAGGCGGTCTGTATGAAAAGTTCTTTATGGGCGAAAGCAAGGCGAACTTTAACGACGATTTTATAGTCGTGGAGCTACAGCCCGTAGAGGATAGTCCGGAGATACGAGACCCTATTATTATGATAGCGCTATACCACCTAAACAAAAGCGCCTTCAAAAGCAAAAGCCTTGATCGCAAACGATTGGTAACAATTATAGACGAAGCGCATAAGTTTCTCGGTAAAAACCCCAGAATGGACAATTTTATCGAGCAAGCCTATAGACGCTATCGCAAGGAGAACGGCTCTATCCTGATCGCCACGCAATCCTTTAGCGACATCTACTCCGAAGCCAACGGGCTAAGCAGAGCGGGAGCGGCGATTACCTCTTGCTCCTCTTGGAACTTTTTTCTCCAACAGTCCGAATCGTCTAAAAATCTGTTGGTTAAGTCTGGGATATTCGGCTTGTCCTCTTACGAGGAACAGCTTATGCGTTCCGTAACCACTAAAAAAGACGAATACAGCGAGATATTTATGACCACCCCCGATAACTTGAGGTTACCGATAAGGCTGATCGTTCCAAGAACTTTCTATTGGCTTACCACCTCCGATCCCGAAGACAAGAAGAAGCTACAAAGAACGATGGATCAGGAGAATGTAACGATCGCCAAAGCCATAGAGATCATAGTCGAGCGCGAGAAAGCCGCTAAGAGGAGATTATAATGACCATATCGATTGACGAAAACAGAGTAAAGCGCGCGACGCTCTATATCGTATGGGCTCTTGTATGCGCGGCTCTGTTGTTCGCGGGGATAAAGTATCTTCCATCGATAATCCTGTCCAAAGCTCCAGCCTTCGCGATCATAAAAACAAGCGACTTAATCCAAGAGGAAAAAGAGCGTTTAATTAAAGACGGCTTTGTTCTCTACCAAAGCCAAACGGACGCGACGATAGAGCAAGCGGCTAAAGACTACTTTGAAAGGGTAAAAAGAATCGCCGCTTTAATCGCCAAAGAGGAAAATCTGATTATATTCGACGACGGAGCGGTTATAGGGGCGCCTGTTGAAAGCGTAGTCGATATTACGCCGTTTGTAAGACGAGAGCTTGAGAAAGCCAAAAACGCTACGCGTTAGGCTTATCTCTCTAGCCCTAGCTCTATCTATTGGAGTTACTCTTCTAGCCGCTATGCTGATCGCTAACGGCAAAGGGTATTATATAGCGATCAACGATAACTACTCCTTTCCTAACCGTATCTACCTAGCAAGAGAGATAACGCCCGACGAGAGAATATGTAGCGACGGACGGTTTAAGCGCGGCTCTCTTGTGATATTTAGGTTGGACGATCGCCTATCGGATACTCCTTACCAAGAGAAGCTAAAAAACCGCGATCTGTTCAAAGAAGTCGTCTGTTTAGAAGGCGATTACCTTCAAAAGGTCGAAAATCGGTTTATCTGTAATAACGAGGAAGTAGCCATTGCTCGACCCAATGATAGCGAGGGCAAGCCTTACGCCGTTAGCTTTGATTACGACGGCGTTATACCGGAGGGGCTGTTATTCGTAACCGCCCCTCATTATATGAGCTTTGATAGCCGCTACTTTGGGTTTGTAGAGGTTAAAGCCGTTAAAGGAGAGATATTATGGGCGATATATTAACTTTCTATAAGAGTTTCAGCCGCTTTGCGTTCGTTTTTATTCTATCGTCCGTTAGCCTGTTCGCAAGCTCTCTTAGCGATCAAATCCAGAGCGCCTTTGACGGCGCGTATGTGCAAAGCGAAGGGGTTATGCGATTTTCCTCTCAGACTAGAGGCTACTATACTTTTGGTCATACAAGGATTAGATTCGAGCCTCCGTCCGTTATCCGTCCCTTTAGCGCCCAAGCGCCTAGCTATAACGTAGGTTGCAACGGGATAGATATAGGGTTAGGAGGTATCTCATATATCAATGCCGACGAGCTTGTTAATAAATTAAAGGGTATGAGCGGCGCGGCTTCAGCTTTTTTCTTTGAAGCGGCTCTTTCTACTCTTTGCAAAGACTGCCTTACTATATTAAATAAACTAGAGGATTTCGCAAACGCCATCAACGCCCTTAACTTTGATTCCTGCGCCGCCGCTAAAGCGGTTGGAACGCACTTCGGTAATAAATTCGGAGAGCATCTAAATAGCGGGTTAAACTCATTCGAGGCTTCGAGGGACATACTTAAACTTCCGGACGCGCTTGAAACGATGGACGACGTTAATAAAGCGTTAGCCGGCGTCGATCTAACGAAATCCTTTATCTGCTTAGCCATAAACTGCGAAGGGCTTAAATACGCCCTCGTTAATAGACAGGGCAGTTTGATCAGGATAGCTATGGCAAGTCAGGCGATGAAAGGAGTTGTTCCGGAAAATACCATCGCGCACGAGAAGTTCGCCAGCATAATCCGCTCTTTAATCGGCGATCTCTACGGATATACAAATACGAGTAGCGAAAAGGAAAAAGACAGAAAAACGGAGCTACTAGTTGTAGCGCCGTCTAGCATAGCTCCCGAAACCTTTATTAACGCCCTAATGTATGGCACAGGCGATTGCACGGACGATCCAGACTCCTCTAAAAGCTATAAAAACTGTATTACGGGCATAGTTTATAAGCCAGAATACGACTATCAGAGCGACAAGCCCGCTCCTAAGCCAAACATTGGAACGGACGTATGGAGGGACTTTATCCCAAATGGAGGCTTTATCGGGCTAAGCCAAATTAAGCTAAACGCGATTATCGACAAGATCGATAAAGGCTCGGCGTTATCGACCGACGATCAAGCCTTTCTTGGCAATCTACCTTACCCAATCGTAAAAACAATTAACGCTCATAAGGCTGGCATATATAACGAGTCGGATATGCAGATAATTATCGCCTACATAGCCGTTAAGCTTGCCGTTTCAACCGCGCAAGACCTGTTCGACAAGATTCATCGCTCCATTGACGATGCCTCCAGTAAATGGGTAAAGGGCAAAGGCGACGACGATAAAGTCGTCGAGTTTCAAAACAGAACGGCAACTACGGCGAGATTGGTTGTTAGAGCCTTTAGTCAACCTGTAGCGGAATTAGAAAAGCAGATGGCAAGCGTTGTGGAAAAAGCAGAGCAACACGAAAAAATCGAAAAAGCTCTGAGGAAACAGTTCTTCGCGGGTAATTACGGAGGAGGCTTTGGCTTCTAAAATGCGCAAGGCAAATATTATACGTTCGATCGCGATCGAAAGAATCGCAACCCTTCTTTCTTTAACGGTTCGATCCCTCTCTTGGTCTTTGCCTCTATCCTTAACGCTTGCCATTGCCTTAGCTCTCTTATCTCCCTCCTTACTAATTGGTAAGGAGCTAACCAGAGCGGAAATCGAGAGAATCGCCAAAGACGCTGTAAAGGGAGTAGATAGCTGGTCAAGCGACGTAACAAACAATATGCAAAAGCCTTTGCAAGGCGATAAGCCGTTAAGCGGATTAGACGGCAAGCCTATAACTACGGGCGAGGGACAATCTCAAACGATAGACGCTGGACTTGATTGCGCTAAAACCTCTCAAACGGAGTTAGTAAAAGTTACGGCAAGACAAGATAACGCTACGGGCAGATACGCTATTAAAATCAATACGAACATAGAAGGTAGAGGCGCTACCTATAGCCAAACGATTAGCGGTATCTGCCCAAACAACGGCTACGTTATCTGCTC
>JAIRNH010000063.1 GCA_031258155.1 Helicobacteraceae bacterium
TACCGCTATGATCAATAAGATTCAGGCTTCGGCTAACGAAGCGGTAGAGGAGATGGATAAGGTGGTGAGGCAGGTCGAGCAGGGGCAAAGGCTTACTCAAGAGGCGGGCGATAAGATGCACATAATTAGCGATCAAGCGCAAAAGGTATCAAGCGCTATCGACGAGATCTCCAACGCGCTCAAAGAGCAAAGCGTGGCAAGCCAAGACATAGCTAAAAACGTGGAAAATATAGCGCAGATGACGGATAAAAATAACGAGTCGGCGGACAGCGCCGCAAAAGGCGCAAATAAACTTACGCAACTTAGTAAAGAGGTTTGCTCTACGCTTTCACAATTTAAGGTTCGCCAACAATATACGGCTACGCCGCGTAAAAAGACGGTCGCGACGTAAAGCGAAAACGGCAAACGCCGCGATTTTTTAAGAAGGCGGCGTTTAAGCGCGCAAAAGGCAAACCCCATAACGCCTATGCGCCGTTTTATCGTCCGCGCTTCTTTGCGATCTAGCGCGTTTGGCGCCGCGCCGCTCGATAATACGGATCGCATATTTCTAGCGCATATAGTTATAATCGTCGTTGAATGTATAAACCAATCGCTTTATACTTTCAACGATCTATAACGAGTTTTAGCTTATTTTTAAAAATACGCGCGTTATTATCGCGCGCTATATTTTTATCAAGCCGATTTTAGATATATAAAACGCGCTTGGTTTGAGTTGTAGCGCTATATATATTCGCGCGATCGATAGTTTTTGCGCGCAATTAGTAAGTTGAATAGATGAGAATATGTTCGATCTCTCGCAGGAGAGCTCCGAACTATTTTTTACGAATATCATTTACATATTTCATGTCCCGTTTATACTTTACGCATTAAGACGCAAAAAAGGATATTGATCTAAACTTGTATTTGTATTATGTTGATTGTTAATAAAATAAGTAATAGTCGTTTTATTGACGTAATCGAGATAATTTCTATAAACTCGGATCGTCTTTTTTTGCTAAGCGAGGCGAATTTATGAAAAAGATCATCTATGTTTTTGTCGCGTTAGCGTTGTGCAAAATTAATCTATTAGCGCTTGGCGCCAATACGGAGAACGCGGGATTTAACGGCGCTAGCGGAGGGTATTTTGATTCGGTTATAGCTGCGGACGGCTCGAACATTCGTTATAAGCTCGAAGCGGAGTTGTTTTCGGACGGCGAGACGAAGAACGAAAATTGGAGTTGCGCCGAGATTGAAACGGACGGCTTGACCAAAACGTATGATCGCGGCGACTGGAAAAATGTCGGACGCGAAATTAGTAGAACCGAAAACGCCTTAGCGTCGGCTAGTGCCGGCTCTTATTCCGCGACGTTTACCTTTTATGGCGGCAGAGCTAAAAACGAACGATTCTCAGAGTATGCGATCGGACGCCGTTACGTTCCAAAAGTCGCTAACGTCGCGCCGCCGTTAGATAACGCCGCCGTTGATTCCGAACGCCGTTACGTTCCGAACGCCGTTACCGCCGCGCAACTTGTCGTCGAGGTAACCGAAGTCGGTTTTAGCTCCGGCGACGCCAAGTTCGCCAAAACCGTTACGTTGCAGGTTGGCTCTACGCTTCGATATAAAGTTTCCGCGTCTCCGCGCTACGGCGTTTCGCCGAACGATAACTGGGGCTGCACCGAGGTTCAGATCAGCAATATCAAAAGATTCTACGATCACGGCGATTGGCGCGGCGGCGCTCGCACGATTACCTCTTCGGGCGAAGGCGACCGCGCGCTAAATAGCGGTATGTCGCTTAAAGCGCCAAGCGCGGCGGGGATTTACGACGTTATTTTTCAATTTTATTCAGGTAGCGGAAGCAACGGAAACTGCGACGGCGATTTAGTCGGAGAATATGTCGCGCGTAACGCCGTAAGGACTATCGGCGATATAGCGTTTAGACCGACCTTCGATATGTATTATCGCAAAAGTCTTGTGGGCGATATGAAAGTTATCGGCGCGAGCGCTATGTGTATTCCCGAAGAAACGCATCGCAAAGACGACGGATTCGGATCGTGTCAAGACCCCCAATTCACGACGATTTTTGAAAATATGAACCTCAAATACGCTTATACCGTCAATGGAGCGGTAACCGCGCACCCAAGGACTTCAAGAACGGCGGCGTTTTTGAATCTACCGCCGAACGCAAAGGTGATCTATGCCAGACTTTACTGGCTTGGCAGGCTTTCAGACGACTATGGCTCGTTTAAAGGCAAGGAGGTAAATTGCCCCAACGCCGCCTCCGTTTCCAACGCAAAAGTGTTAAAAGCCTTAAACGCCGGAGCAAATCGCGTTAAGTTTATAAAACCTTCCGGCGACTCTTTAAACGTTAAAGCGGATAACGTATATCTCGAAACATACGACGGCAATTGCGCCTACTTAGCGCGCGCGGACGTAACGGATATGATTGACGAGGACAACGCCGGCGGTCTATATTTTGTAGAAGGATTAAAAAGCCGAAGAAACGGCGGTCCGTTTGGCTCTTTTGGCGGTTGGTCGTTAGTAACGGTTTATGAAAACCAGTCCGATCCGACCAATACTTACAGATTGATAACGTTATTTGACGGCTGGCGCGGCGGCAACGACGTTATAAGGGCGATAATTAAAGGCTTCCTTACGCCCCAAAGAGGAACGGTGCATAGCTCGCTTTTTGTGATGGGCGCGGACGGCGATAGCGATCCGGGCGATCGCCTATGTATCAACGCCAAAAATCCATGGTGCAATACGGACGCGAAATATAGAAGCGGTCTTGGCGGATCGGGCGAGGAAAGATTGATTTTTCCCTATATGAAAGACAACGCTCCGATTCGACATCGCGCGTTTGACGGGTTTAGAGACAGATATTACATAAACGCTTTCCTATCGACGGTTTCCGAAGGGGCGGTCGGTTACGGAAAAATGCCTCATGGAGGGCAGCCGCAGTTTACCGACGACTATGTTCTAGGCTTCGATCTGCACACTTACCATTTGCGCGACTTTTTGGCAAACGGAGCGACCCAAACCAATATCGTGATCGAGCCGGGAGGCGATCATATTGTTTTTGGCGCGCTTGGATTTTCTACGATTATATACAATCCGCGCATCGCGGACATAAAAATTAACTCTTCCGTTAAACATAGACCCGACGCGGCGCTTATGTGCGATAACAAAAAAGATATGCGCGGCGCGACGATAAACTACGTATATACGCTATCAAACGAAGGACGGGAAGCGGCGGAAAACATTCGCGTAATTACCAGTTTCGCCGAAACGGGACTGGATAAATATATCGCCTCCGTTTCAAAGGCGGTTATGAGTTCGGAAGGATCCGTGATCTTTAGTTCTCCGTTTTGCTCGTCGAGCGTTAAAGGCATAATGTGCAACGTTAAACGCATGGACGTTTCAAAACCTAACGCGCCGTCTAGACTGATTATCAGATATAGCGTTACTTTAAAAAACGATATCCCACTCCTTGAAGACGACGTAGATTTGGAAGTTATAGCGCATGCAAACTACTATAACGCGGTAACGCACGAGGCAATCGAAACCGAAGCGAGAAATCTTACGCCCGCGATCGCGGGCAAGCTGTGCGCTAACGAAACCTGCAAAACGTTGGCTAAAAACGGCAAATCAAACGGCTATTATCTTATCGATCCCGATTGGGGCTACAAGATGCAACCCTTCGAGGTCTATTGCGACGATATGAACGCGAGCGATCATCTAAACGCCAAGACCTATCTGCCGCTGGTGATGACGACCGATTTTAGCAATCTGCGTTATAAGGCGATAAAAAACGGCGATTATTATCACAAAAACAACCAAGCCGATAAGACGCGATTTACCTCGATCCGTCTTAGCGACGATTATGCCGTTCACGCCGAAGACGACATAATTAAAAATGGATTTTCAAATATCAATTTAGTAGGCACGCCTTTTGCGATCGACTTTGATAAAACCGCGATCGGGACATGTTCGGCTTTCAAAAAAGCGCATTTTGATCAAATCGTTAAAATCGATACGGAGCTTGATAAAACAAACCTGGTTTGCAAAGCCTTGAAGGGTAAGATCAAACTTAAACAGATCGACGGCGGAAGTAAGTTTGGCAAATTTGAATTTGACAAAGTCGCCAATTATAGAGACGCGAAGTTTGCCAACGGGTTTAGGATCGATCCGCAAGATTCAAAAAAGCGCGGCGCATACCTATACAAAAGCTGTCAGGCGCTAAAAGACGGCGCGCGCGGCGTTCCAACCGGTTTTTACTATATCAACCCCGAAGAAAACCGCGATACGGGGACGGATCTATTCGCTAAAGACCTAAGCAAACATCGTCCTTTTGTCGTTTTTTGCGACATGAACTCCATCGTAACCAACGAACGCAAAGTATCCTCCTTGCAGGTCGTCTTGGACGGCGACGTTACGCTTAGCGCCGACGATCTGATTTCGCGCGACAGGGACGTATGTTCAAAACTCGGCATGTATTTCTTTGTGCCTATCAATAAACAGACGTTTAATAGAACGCGAGATTATCTTAAAGCCATCAAACCGGAGTGGTCTTCTTACACCGGTTCCGTTAAATACAACCTTACGCAGCTATGGTCCTCAAATAGCGGCGGCATGGGCGCCGACGCGTTGAGGCTGTTTTGGCCTTACGGACCGTTTGGCGTATTTAACAAGAGAGAGGGAGCGGGCGAATATACCAAAGCCTTCGCCGACGGGACGATAAGCGGAGCCGGTTTGCCGCTAAACTCTGCGGACGGCGTGGGCGAGAGCCAAAACGGCGGTTGGGAGAGCATATTCAAATATATGCCCGACTCGTTATTTGACGCCGACGGTTTTCCAAAAGAGGAGAAAGACGATTGGTGGATTTCCGATAAGGGCTGCAACGCGCTTAAAAAACACGGCTACGCCAACGGATGGGATCTATGCTCCAACAGCGCCGCATACGACGAGGACGGTTGCTATTTACACGATACCGACGCGCCGGAGCCAAACGGCGATTACGCCGCGAAACAATGGCTTTATTACGTCGCGGACAATAACGGAGACGTGTATTCATGCAATGACAAGTTAGCGCCGAGCCAAACCGCTTGGACGACGCTTGGCGCGGAGGCGGCGACTTACGTTTACGCGCATTACGCCTGCATGACGCTAGATAGCTTCGCCAAAAGCGGCGGGAAAAACGAGTTGCCTGAAAATTTCAACGGTTGGGACGAAACGTTAGACGTTAATAGCGAGCCGCCGGCGTTATATACCAAGATGGACGATCAGTCGATTGCCGCGTGGATCGTTCCGCAAGGCGAGATTAAACAATTTGAAGGGGCGCTATGCGCGTCGATCGCCTTTGGCGATAAGATCGGACATAGCCTAGCGCCTACGGGGGCGAAAATAGGTCTTGCCTCCGTTAGCGCGGCGGATTTTAGCCCGCACGAAAGCGACGGGCTTAAATACGCGTGCGCGCGGATTGACCCTCAAATCGATCTGGCGGCGACTCCGGTAACGTTTATCTGGAGCGACGGAGCGCAAAGAGCCTCGAAAGACGCCAACATAACGCTGCTGGCGTATAACTGCGTCGATCTAAACAACGTCGCGCAGTGCGATCAAAAAAGCTACGGAGGCGGATATTTCAGCGTTCGCCCTAGATTTAAAATCGCGTCGGATTACTATGAAACGTTGATCGCCGGCGCGGATTATCCAACCGAGGAGCGGTTGCCAAACGGAGGCTTTATCATAAGCGCCGCTAACGGCTATACGCAGTCGTCCGATTTAGCGATTCCGTGCGACGGGGATAACGGGCTTTGCGTAACGCCGATCGATAAAAAACCCGTCGAATACGGCGTTTTGGACGCGAATATCAGCTTTAGCGACGGAAAAGCGACGATCCATAAGATAAGCTACGACGAGGTTGGAGAGATTCTTCTTAAATTCGTCGATAACGATTGGACAAAGATCGATCAAAAACGCGATTACGGCGGCGCGTTTTCTAATGTGGAAAAATACAAAAACGATTGCATACCAAACAGTTACGCGCAAAGCGTAAATAACGCCGCGAATCCTCAAGGCTCCCCCAATTACGGCAAAATTGGTTGCGTAACCGGCGGCTTAAACGACGGCGTTATAAACGAAATCACGCTCAAATTTATTCCCCATCGATTTGTAATAAACAAGTTTGATCTAGCGGGCGCGTTTGTCGATCCATATACGCCTGTCGGCGGCGGCAGGTCGTCGTTTGTCTATTACGCAAACGAGGCGGACGGGCATTTCGCCTCGGTTTTGATCGACGCGGAAGCGATCAATAAAAAAGGCGCTACAACCAAAAACTACGGCGAAGGCAACTACAGTAAAGAGATCGCGTATCGCTTTGATTTTCCTTCGTTTGCGCCGAAATCCGTCGATATGCCGGAAGAAGCGAAGGCGGGTTTCTGGAGCCGCGCTTACGATAAAAGCGGCGCTTTAAGCAAGGGCGCGAACGTTGGCGCTAATATGTGGAGACTCGGCAGAACCGAACTGAAATTCGGGCTTAATTTCTCTCGCGATTCAAGGTTGGCAATGCCGATGTTCTTTATGCGCGCCGGATCGGCGTATAAGGGATACGACTTTAACGTTTCGTTGACGGATACCGATGACGCGCGAGGCGCGGCAAATTGGGACGAATCGACAAGCGAATTTTCGGAGATCAACTTCGTGTATGGTCGCGCCTCTATAAGCGACGTTATAAGCCGCGATCGGGACGCGAACGTTACTTTTGAGATCGACTATTTCAGCGATCGCGGCTCGAACGGGATCAGACGCGCGTTTGATACGCCAAGCGCGCAAACCGCCTCCGTCGGCTGGTATAGAATACGCGGCGCGGATAATATAACGGAGGCGAACGTCTCCGCCAACGTCGGCGGAACGTTGGGATTTGGATCGAACGACGTTTTAAATAACGAAAGCTATACGACTTTCAGTTATCAGTTAAAAGAGCGCCGCCCGCGCAGATTCGTGTCGCATCTTGGAATACCGCCGTATCTTTGGTATCACCCCTTTGGCAAACCTTATCACGAGGTAAGAGTCGGCGAGGAGGAGACGAGAAAAGGTTGCTTTGAACATCCGTGCGGCACAATCGAATTTATTCCGAAAACCGGAGACGGCTGGGGCGGATCGGGCAAACAAGACGACGATCGATACTACGACGATAACTCGACTCGCGAACTTGCGCCGCTAAGGCTTGGGCGATAGTCGCGATCAACGCGACCGCTATAGCAAAACGGGCTTGCGCGGCTGCGCGGCGTTATAAGAAAACTAGAGAAAGAGCGCGCAAGTTTGCAAACGGCGCTTACGCGCCGCAGCCGCAAAAGCGTTTTTGGGCGGCTAGAGGCGGGATCGTCAAAAATAGCGATCTTTAATAAGCGCCGCCATTTCGCGCACGGCGGCGCCAAAACCCGTCCAGATCGATCGCGCCACAATACTCTGTCCGATATTTAGCTCCTCGACCTCGTCGATCGACGCGATCGCGGCGACGTTGTGATAGTTAAGTCCGTGTCCCGCGGCGACTTTCAAGCCAATCTCGCGGGCGAACGCGGCGGATTTTTTGATTTTGCCTATCTCTAGATCGAGTTCTCGTTTAAGATCGTCGCCGCTAAGCGCGATAAGAGCGTTTGGCGCGTAGGGCGTTCGCGTTAGGTTGCCGTATAGCGCCGCCCAGAGATTGGAAAAGCGCCCCGTATGCAGCTCGACCATATCCGCGCCGCCCCTTAACGCCAGATCGCAAGCCGCTTTATTCGGCTCGATAAACAGCGAAACGGATATATCGGCTTCCCGAAACCTTTCGATTGTCCTTTTGACGCGAGCGAAAGCGCTTTTCAGCTCCAGCCCGCCCTCCGTCGTAATCTCCTCGCGTTTTTCAGGCACGAGCGTGGCGCGAAACGGACGCAGCTTTAACGCCTCGTCTATAACGCCGAAAGCGCACTCTAAATTAACCGCGATCGGCGAATTGGCGATAATGCGTTTTGCGTCGTAATCGTCGATATGCCGCCGATCTTCGCGCAGATGAATCGTGATCTGATCCGCGCCGTTTTGCGCCGCTATAAAAACCGCCTGCAAGGGATCGGGATCGCCGCTTTTGCGCGCCGCTTTCAAGACCGCTATATGATCGATATTTACGCCAAGTTTCATAACCTCTCCTTACGTCTAAAGCGCCGCCTTGAAGCCCAAAGGCTTTTTCGCGACATTAACGATCTCTAGCGTTCTAACGCTGTCGTCGATCGTAGCCAGCGCGCCGCGATCGCCGTTAGCGCATAGCGATACAAACGCGCTAAGCTCGTTGCGAAGCGGCTCGCCTTTGAAAACGACAATATCGCGCACCAGATACGAATGCGAAGCGCTATACGCCGAAAAACTTTTTAGCTCCTGACTCATCAGATCGGCTTCGTAGTAGCCCGCCGGCGTGGCTACCTCGATCTTGCGCTTTTTATACGGCGTAAGCCAATTGGTGGCGATTGTGGCTACAATTTCCTCTTGCAGCTTAAAACTTAAAATAGCGTTGTCTTCGTAGTGATTGTGAATCTTCTGCGAGGCGAAAATATGGCAATCGACAATCTCTTTGCCCGTAATGTAACGAATCAAATCTATATCGTGAACCGCCAGATCGGTCAAAATCCCCACGTCCGCGATACGCGGCGGGAAGGGTCCGACGCGGGTAACGGCGATGGAGTATATATCCTTGCTCTCAAGCTCGTTTTTCAGCGCGGTTACGACGGGGTTAAAACGCTCGATATGCCCTACGGCGATATGAAGGGCGGCGGCTGACTCTTTGATAATACGCGCGTCGTCGCCGTTTGCGGCGGCGGGTTTCTCGATAAACAGATGCAACCCTTTCGCGGCGCATTTAAGCGCCATCTCCTTATGCAAAAAGGTCGGCGCGGCGATGATCGCCGCGTCCGCTTTGATCGCCTCTAACATCTGATCCATATCGCGCCAGACTTTTTTGCCGTCAAACTCGTCCATCGTATTGTCGCACAATCCGACGAGCTCTATGCCCGCCAGCGAGGATAAAACGCGATAATGGTTTTTGCCCATGGCGCCAAGACCGATTAAAACGAGTTTTAGCGGCATGTTTCTTTTACGGCTGAAATAACTTGATTTTGCTCCTCATCGGTCAAAAACGCGCTGAACGGAAGGCTCAAAACCTCGTTCGCAAGCGTTTCGGCTACGGGAAAATCGCCGATCTTATAGCCTAGATAGGCGTAAGCCGGTTGCAGATGAAGCGGCTTTGGATAGTGAATAGCCGTAGGAATACCGCGCTCGCCCAATTCCCGCGCCGCGCGATCGCGATCGCTAACGCGGATCGTATATTGCGCGATCGCGCTATGTTGATCGCAGGCAACGCGCTTAATATCGCCAAGCGATCGATCGTATCTCGCCGCTAGATCGCGCCGCGTTTTAAGCTCTTGATTGAAATACTTTAGCTTTACGTTTAATATCGCCGCCTGCACGGCGTCGAGCCGTCCGTTTAGCCCGATCTCGGTATGTTCGTAACGCCTAGATTGCCCGTGATTGCGAAGGCGAGCGATTTTATTAGCTAACGCCTCGTCGCTTGTGAATACCGCACCGCCGTCTCCGTAGCACCCAAGCGGCTTCGAGGGGAAAAAGCTGGTCGTTCCGATCGCGCTGATCGCGCCGCTTTTAGCGCCTTTATAGCTCGCGCCGAAACTCTGACACCCGTCCTCTATCACGGCGATCCCTCGTCTAAGGGCGATCTCGTTGATCGCGTCGAAATCGGCGCAGTTACCGTAAAGGCTGACGGGAATAATCGCTTTGGTTTTTGGCGAGAGCGCCTTTTTGATTAAAGCGGGATCGATATTGGCGTCGCCCTCTCGAACGTCGGCGAATACAATCTTGGCTTTGCATAGCGCGATCGCCTCGGCTGTCGCCGCGAAAGTAAACGGCGAGGTAATAACTTCGTCGCCCTCTTGGATTCCTAGCGCGAGCAGAGCGAGCAGCAGCGCGTCCGTGCCGCTGGCGCAACTAATAGCGTATTTCGCGCCCGTATAACGCGCGAGGGCGTTTTCGAGCGCCTCGACCTCCTTGCCCATAATAAATTGCGCGCTTGAGAGGACGTTCGCTATCGCTTCGTCGATTTCGGTTTTATAGGCGGCGTATTGCGCCTTTAGATTGATAAACTCCATATTAAACTTTCCGTTTTGCTTGCGTGAGCATAACCAACTTGCGGTAAATTTTGACGAGATACTCGGTGTCTTTCTTGCAGTAATTCAGCAGATCGCGGCGAATGATCTCCCCCGTTTGCCCGTTAGCCGAATGCAAAGCCAGATAGCTTTCAACGGCTTGCGCGCCGTTTTTGACTCCGCCGTCGTAAGAGACGCCGCGAATCATCGACGGCGCGACCGCTTTAAGCGCGTGCGATCCGCGCATTTTGCCGTCGTAATACCATCGCTTTTCAAACGGAAGCGAGAGATCGACTAGCCTCGCGCGGATATGCAGCAGCTTTGCGCGATACCGCGAAAACAGATCGGCTAGATCGTTAATTACCGCTCTTTCAAACTGCGCGCCGTAGGCGATCACGCTGCCTTCGTCGCCTATCAGATCGCATAGCTTTTTTGCAATATTCTCCCTGCCGTCCGTTTCGCAATCGGCTATAAACTCGCTATGCCTCAAGCGCGATTTCGGCGAGGCGAGCGTATGCAAAGAAAACTGAAACGCGAGCGCGTCAAAAGGCTTTAGTTTATCAAAGATCGGGACGGCGTAATTGATCGCCTCGAAGTCCAGAAAATAGATCGGATATTTAACTCTCGCCATAAAGGATTTTAGCTCCGCTAAATCTATATGCGCCCTATTGGTTTCGTCGCATTTAATCTGTATCTTTTGATAATCGCTAAGCAGAGATTTTGGTATATCGCGCGGATCGAGTATATTTTGCCTAAGCAGATCGAGCTTTAGCTCTTTGCTTAACCCCGCTATATTCAAGATCGAATATTCGGGTATATTTGCAAAACATATATTGGAGTATTGACAGGCGAGATCGAGATCGCATAGCTTGTTCTCGCTCGCGTTCTTAGTCGGTTCGTCGGTAATATGAAAATAGCGGCTATATACTCGTTTGGTTACTTCGCGTTTGATAAATAGTTTATCAAAATCCAAATCTCCGTCTTTAATATACTCTTTGTCGATGTAATAGACGAACGCTTTATCGATCTTTATACCCCGCTTTCCTAAAATCCAAACCGCCAGCGCAAGCTCGTTGATCGCCGCCGAATACGGCTCGCTCGCGAACAGCGGTTTCGCGAGCTCGAAGTCGTTTTTGTTTTGCGTTATCCTATCGATGAAAACGCGAAAGTTTTTGTAGGTTAAGGTCTTGAAGGAGAGCGGGTGCGCAAATTTTGATCCGAACCATTTTTGAACCTCGCGCAAGACGGAGGGCGTAACGGTCGGCTCGCGTTTTTTCTCCTCGCGCGGAGTTTCGCCGCAAGCGCGGAGGTATCGCGCCTTTTCGCACGAAAGCAGTCTAAACAGCAGCGAGGCGTTCAATGTTCTCCTTTTGGCGGCGTATTCTATCCGTTTTCTAACGATAACTTAAGTATAATTATCGCCATACATTAAAGACGGAGGCTTAGATGCTGAGGATTGTGTTGTTTTTGCTCACCAATATAGCCGTCGTCGTCGTGGCGAGCATAACGCTGTCGCTACTCGGCGTTAGAGGCTATATCGATAGTAGCGGCGTTTTAGATTTTCAGGCGTTGCTGATTTTTTGTTTCGTTTTTGGTATGGCGGGATCGTTTATCTCGCTGTTGCTATCTAAACCGATGGCGAAATGGGCGACTAAAACCCGTTTGATAAAAGAGGGAACAAGCAATATAAACGAGGCGCGTCTGCTTGAAACGGTGCGCCAGCTTGCCCAGCAAGCCAATATCGGCATGCCAGACGTGGGCATTTTTCCCGCCGAGCAAGCGAACGCTTTCGCTACGGGCTGGAATAAAAACGGCGCGCTCGTGTCGATTAGTCAGGGTATGCTCGATCGCTACTCCGACGGCGAGGTTAGAGCGGTTTTGGCGCATGAGATTTCGCACGTGTCCAACGGCGATATGATCACTCTCTCGTTAATTCAGGGCGTTATCAATACCTTTGTGATGTTCCTCGCTCGCGTAATTGGGTTTGTCGTCGATCGCGTCGTTTTGAAAAACGAGGAGGGACGCGGCTTTGGCTACGTGATCACCGTAATAGTCTGCGAAATCGTTTTGTTGATTCTCGCCTCGACTATTCTGATGTGGTTTTCGCGCAAACGCGAATACGCCGCCGACGCGGGAGCGGCTTATCTAGTCGGCGCGCCCTACATGATCGCGGCTTTAGCGCACTTGCAAAGAGAGAGCGAAATGCCAAACGAAATGCCAAAGAGCCTAAACGCTTTTGGAATCGCCGAAGGCAAACGCGAAGGCTTTAGCTTAGCCAAACTATTTATGAGCCACCCGCCGCTAGAAAAGCGAATCGAGGCGTTGCAAAATCGCGCCGTCGTTTAGTAGTTCCAATCGGCGGGTGATCTTTGCGGTTTACGCCGCCAAGATCGTCTTAAAGACGCGCTCAAGGACTATTTCAGCGATTTATTTAAGGCAAATTGCGTTAATGGGCGCTTCGTTGATAAGGCGAGGGCGTTAGCCGCTTTTAAGCTGGCGCGGCGATTGGCAATAAGCCGTTTAACGCGCACCTTGTAAATCGTCAGTCGGTATTTGCGAGTAACGTCGTCGCGGTTTTCTCTGCGCCGCGATCGCCTCTCGCGCTCGTATCCGCTTCGGTTCGTCGCTAGATCGTTAGCGCCCAAATAAAGGTTTCGGTAAAACGGCGAATTTATAGTCGGCGCGTTTGCGGATCGGTTTTACGGGCTGCTCGCGACTAAACGAGCGTAGTTAGCGCCGTTATTCGGGCGCGCGCTTGCAAGAGCAAGGCGAGACGCTTTCTTCAGATCGAAGCGCGGAAAGAATAGGACAACGCTCCGGCGGTCCGTGACCCGGGCAAACGGCGACTAGGCTCGCAAGCCGCGCCCGAACGCTCTCTAAGCGCGCGATTTGTTCCTCGATTTCGGCTAGGCGGCGGCTAGCGCGCGCCTTCACGTTCGCCACGCCGTGTTTGGCGTCGGACGAAAAATTTAACAGATTGGCGATCTCGTCTAAGTTGAACCCCAACTCCTTTGCGCGCAGTATAAAACGCACTTGCTCAATCGCTTCTTCGTCATACGCGCGATGTCCAGAAACGCGCCGTCGCGGACGCGGTAATAGTCCTTCGCGCTCGTAGTAACGCAAGGCGTCCGTAGAGACTCCGGTCTTTCTTGAAAGTTTTCCGATCGACATATAACGCGGCGTAGCGCGGCTATTGCATTCGCTCATTAGATAACCTCCATAATAAATTATATCTATATTGTTGTTTTCAGCCCCGCGCAAAGTCGCCGTCGTTGTCGAGCGCCGCAAGGAAAGCGACCTTCGCGCCGTATAAAAGCGACTTTTTTGCGATAAGACTAGTCGCGGGCGACAACCGCGAGAGATCGCGCTGAGTTTCTCTCTTTAAGAGCCCCCGCAACCAAAAAAAGCGTCGCGTCCGTAGTCGCCGTTTATATGATAGTAGGCGCTTAGATCGCCCCTACCGATTTTTCATCGTCGCGTCGATCTCCTGTTTTTTAACGCCTTTGCGGGCAAAATAAGGGACTTTTAGCGCGTTTATGCAAAGGGACGTAAAGCCCCTCTATTGTTCCTAGCTTTTTTATCGCGTTAAATCCGCTTTCTATTCTCTTTAAACAAACGCTTCGTTTATGCGTAACCTTTTTTGCCTCGCTATAACGCGAAACGGACGCTCGCGGCAAAAACCTCTCTTTGCCTCTCGCCGCTCTAAAAGCGATAAACGAGGCAATGCTGAAATCAACGTTTCTAGGCTTATCAAACGCGCTACGCTACGTTTTGCTTTTGCTAGATTTTCGTTAGACAGGATTAGATTGACGTTAATTTGAGCGAAAATGATTTAACATGCATAAATTTTGATTTCATCGGGAGAGAGATTGTTGCAATGCAATTCGCTCGGTTTAGCTCGATCTTTAATAGCGTTATCGGAGGTTAAAAAAAGATTCCTCTCTTTACAGAAGATGGACAATCCCAAACGATAGACGCTGGACTTGATTGCGCTAAAACCTCTCAAACGGAGTTAGTAAAAGTTACGGCAAAGCAAGATAACGCTACGGGCAGATACGCTATTAAAATCAATACGAACATAGAAGGTAGAGGCGCTACCTATAGCCAAACGATTAGCGGTATCTGCCCAAACAACGGCTACGTTATCTGCTC
>JAIRNH010000064.1 GCA_031258155.1 Helicobacteraceae bacterium
CTTTCACGCTTTCACGCTTTCACGCTTTCACGCTTTCACGCTTTCACGCTTTCACGCTTTCACGCTTTCACGCTTTCACGCTTTCACGCTTTCACGCTTTCACGCTTTCACGCTTTCAAAAACGGGCTGTAATTATAGTCGCGTTTTCCTTAAATATGGCACAATAGCGCCGTTAAAACCTCAATATAGGCTGACTTAATGCCCAAGAAACCTAAGAAACCATTGAACGCGGCGGCGGCTTATCGCAAGATGTATCCGTTTATAAAACCATACTGGTTCAGGGCGCTGATCGCAATGGTAGCCACGATTCCGGTCGGCGCTATGGACGCGGCTATCGCGTATATGCTGCGTCCTTACACCGACAGCGTGCTGGTGGAGAAGTCGATCGAGACGCTAACCTATATTCCTATAATAATAGTCGCATTCGGGATCGTTCAGGGCGCGTTTAACTACTTTTCCACCTATATGAACGCGTGGGTGGGCGCAAAAATCACCAACGACCTAAGAATTAAACTATACAATAAACTGTTGTTGCTAGACGCGGCGTTTTACGACAAAAAAAACTCCGGCGACATACAGTTTCGTTTTAATAACGACGCGGGGACGGCTTGTAGCGGTTTAATAGGCAACGTAAAAATAATGGTAACGAGGATATTTTCTACGATCGCTTTATTTGGCGTTATGTTTTATAACTCGTGGCAGCTTTCTATAATAGCCATATTTATCGTTATCGGCGTTTTATATCCGCTTTCAACGCTAAGAAAACGAATCAGTAAGGCTATGGGAAAATCAGTAAGTTACGCTTCTGAATTGATGAAGCATTATAACGAGGCGTTTTTTGGCAATCGAGTAATTAACGCCTATAATCTTCAAGAGAGGCAGGATAAAAATTTCAAAAATATAACGGACGGCATGTTTGCGATGAGCATGAAAATTACGCAAAGAACCAGCGCCTTAACGCCTATCATCCATCTGATCGCCTCTTTTGGCATAGCGGCGGTTATCTGGTACGGCACGCTTTTGATTGTCGACGGAACGATCAGCGCGGGCGCTTTTGTCTCGTTTCTCGCCGCTTTGATGATGCTTTACACTCCGCTAAAAGGCATGGGAGGGACATATAGCAACATTATAATGTCCGTTATGGCTATCGAGCGCGTTTTTGAGATGATGGATATCGAGCCAAGCGTTAAAAACCGCGAAGGCGCCAAAGCGCTTCGCGGCGATATACGATCAATCGAATATAAAGACGTATCGTTTAGCTACGACGGCAAAAGAAAAGCGCTAAGTAATATCAGCGTTAAAATCGACGCGGGAAGCATGATCGCGCTTGTTGGAAATAGCGGCGGCGGCAAATCTACGTTTGTTAGTTTATTGGCGCGTTTCTACGACGTAACTAGCGGCGGTATTTTAATAAACGGAGTAGATATAAGAGATATAGATTTGATATCGTTACGAGAGCATATATCTATCGTATTTCAAGACAACTATCTATTTGACGGCACAGTCCGCGATAATATCACGCTAGGCAAAGAGGCGAGCGACGATGAGATCGCGCGGGCGATCAAAGGCGCTTGTTTAGACGATTTTATAGCCGAATTAAAAGAGGGGCTAAACGCGAAAATCGGCGAAAGAGGCGCGTTGCTTTCGGGCGGACAAAAACAGCGCGTCGCAATCGCTAGAGCGTTTTTGAAGAACTCGCAACTCGTTATTTTAGACGAAGCCACAAGCGCGTTAGATAACAAGTCGGAAGCCGTCGTTCAACAGGCGATCGACAATCTAATGCAAAACCGCACGGTGATTGTGATAGCTCACCGCTTATCTACGGTTAGAAACGCGGACAAAATTATCGTCGTTAATCACGGCAAAATAGCGGAAATTGGAACGCATACCGAGCTTTTAGCGCTAGAAAACAGCGTATATGCCGCGCTTTACAGATCGCAGTTTAAAGAAACAAAGAGCGCTTAACGTGAGGCGCGCGATCTAAAACGCGCGAAACTTATTGGAGACTCGCCGCCGTCTTTTAATATCCGATCGTTTGGCGCGATAAGGAAATATAGATAATTTTCGCGAGTTATTTTTGCGCGGACGCGTTTTTTTGCGAAACTATCGCGAGGACGGACATCTAATTCTTTTGGATTTAACGCCCGCGATCGCGTAAGATTAGCGCTTAGCGACCAACGCGAGGCGAAAACCGATCTTAGGGTCAGAATATGATTTCGGTCGATAATCGCGCCGTGAAACGCGCAAATCGGTTAACTTCCCGCCGTAGTCGCCGCCCCTTACGACGCGATCGCCATTGTAACATTCGTTGATCGGATCGGAGCGCGAAACCTGCGGGTATTCGGCGTAACAGTCTTGAACCCACTCGGCGACGTTACCGCTCGTGTCGTATAGTCCGAAGCCGTTTGGGTTTTTAGCGCCTACGGGATGCGCTCGAGCGCCTGAGTTCGAATCATACCAAGCGTAACCGCCCGCAATCGTTTCGTCGCCCCACGAAAATCGCGTATTCGTTCCGCCTCTCGCCGCGTATTCCCATTGCGCTTCGCTGGGTAGCGCGTATTCGTATTGCGCCCCGCCGATTATTATAACGCCCGCGTCGGCGTTGAGTTTCGCTATAAAACCCTTCGAGTCCGCGACGCTCGCCCAGCTAACGCCCCCAATAGGCTCCGCGCCGCGATCGCCGCCCATAACGGCTCGCCATTCGGTTTTGGAGGTCTCGTAAAACGCGATATAAAACGGCTTTGTAATCGTTACGTCGTTAACTTGACCTTCATTCTCGCTCGATTCAGCGTCGTTCGCGCCCATTTTAAAAGTTCCGGAGTTAATTAAAACCAACTTGATATTTGTCGTTTTATTAACGCAGGTCGGCTCAAAACTCGATAACCTATTGCAATCGATAACGCCGTCTTCGCTATCGTCGTCGGCATAGTTAATATCGTAGGCTTTGCACCCCGCGAAAACGATTAGCGCTAAAACATACGTTAAGCGCGTCAGAGCCTCGCGCCTTGCAAAAACGATTAACGCCAAAATCCGTAAAACCCTCATAATGTTCGACGTTAGCAAAAAAGCTTCCATTTATCGAAACGGCTTGTAAAAACTATGGCGCGCAAGAGAAAGCATAGGACGATCGGCTGGAGAGTCGCCGTAAGCGCGGATTATTTCAAACTCGCTTAGATCGTAACTCTCCTTTACTCGCCTAATCTTCTCTTCGCCTTTGCAGTTTGGCGAGGCTAGGGCGCCCGTAAAACGGTTATCGACTATTTCCGGTTTTGTGGCGATCAGCTTTAGATTCATATTTTCGCACCACTTTTTCAACCAGATTTCGACCGACGCGGAGACGATCGCTATCTCGCACCCTTCGGACTGAAGCCATTTGATCTCTTCGAGCGCTTTGGGGCGGATAATGCGGCTAATGCGATGCGCGGCGTATCGATCCGCAATCGCTAGTAGCTTGTCGTAATCGCTCCCGCCGAAAAAAAAGGCAAGGACGCGCCGCTTAGCCTCCGCGTCCGATATTAAGCGCAAAGCGTATCCGAGTATTACGCCGCCTAATCGCAAAGCGCCGATCAAAAGTCGTTTCTCGCCAACCGCGAAACGAATAAAATCGATCATCGAATCGCGATCGCTAATCGTGCCGTCAAAATCAAAAAGCGCTACAGTTTTCATCTAAATCTAGTCGTCCGCCCCCCGCTCAAACCGGCTATTTTATTATAGCCGCCATAATGGCGCCGGCGGCGCAAAAAGTTTTGTTTTACCAAACGGCGGCGTTTCAATTTCCTGCGGCGGACGCTATTTGTTTAATATCGGAATGCTTTGATTAGGAATAACCGTCGTCGGCAGTTTGCCGTCCCATCTTTCCGCCTCGTAGAGCTTAACGATATTGGCGTTAGTCGCCAAAGCCTTAGCCTTTTGCTCGATCGCCTTGGCTTCAGCGTTTCCTCGCAACACGATCGCTTTGGCTTCCGCCTCGCCCTGCAATACGGTTCTTTTGGCTTCCGCCTCGCCTTGTAGCACCACCTTTTTCGCGTCGGCTTCGGCTTGTAGCACGACCCTCTCGGCGTCGGCTTTCGCTTGCGCCACGTTAGCGTCCGCCGTTCCCTGCGCTTTTACCCGCACCATATCGGCGTTTAGCTTTTCGCGCTCGAGGTTTTGTTTGACTTTTTGCACCTCGACCTCGGCTTGCATACGCTGTTCCACAGAGGCTTCGTAAGCGTCGGAAAAATCCATATTCTCGATATTAAGCGACTCGATGATAATGCCTAGCGGCGTAAAATAGGCGTTTAGGTCCTCTAATATCTGTTTGCTGACAAGATCGCGGTTTTGCACCAGATCGATCGCGGCGTATTTGCCGATTGTGTCCTTTGGCAACGCCATCAGTTTAGGTTCGATTAAGCGATCGCGATAATTAACCCCGTAATCGGAGTAAATCTTGCCCACCTCGCCCGCGTTAAGGTGAAAGTTGATGCTGATAGCCATATCCACGGGTTGCGAATCCTTGCTGTAAGCCTCGATATTTCTCTGGTCTTTTTGCGTTCGCACCTCAAGCTCTTGCACTTTATCGATAAGCGGGACTTTGAAACTAAGCCCCGGCTCCGCTACGGCGCGCACTTCGCCAAAGCGTAACACAATGCCGCGATAACCCTGCTCGATCGTATAAAAACCGGAATATACGAGCATAAGCGCGCATATAACAAGCGCCGCGATCGTAATCGGCTTTCCCGATTTGGCGAGATTGGCAATCTCGTTTGCTCTATTTGCGTTCATTTTATGCTCCTTTTTCCGTTCGCGCGTTGCAAATGCCGCCGTTATATTAGTATAAAATATTAAATTGCGTTCGAGCGCCGCGGCTTAAAAAATGCGCGAAAATCCAAAACCGCGATCTATAATCAAGCGATCACTTTCAAAAAAAGGCTTGCGATGAGCGATCTGACAAAACTGTTGCGCCCGACCTCTATCGATCAAATGACGGGGCAAAAACGGCTGTTAGGCGAAAACGGCGCGTTGAGAAAGCTCGTAGAGGCGAACGCGCTTTTTCACGCTTTCTTTTTCGGTCCGCCCGGCACGGGCAAAACGACGATCGCCAGAATTATCGCAAACGCGAGCGGACGCGTCTGTTTCGAGTTGAACGCCACGAGTTTAGCGGTGGAGGAGTTGCGCGCGATTTTTGAAAGCTCCAAAGGCGCGCTTAGCAAACCGCTAATTTTTATCGACGAAGCGCATAGGTTGAGCAAGAATCGCCAAGAGGTGTTGCTGCCCGTGATGGAGCGCTCCGACGCTATGATTATCGGCGCTTCGACGGAAAACCCGTTTTTCGCGCTTACGGGCGCGATTCGGTCGCGATCGCTGCTGTTTGAGTTTCTGCCGTTGGATCGCGCCGATCTTGAAGTCCTACTCGATCGCGCGCAAGCGCTTGAAAACAAGAGTCTTTCGCCGCAAGCGCGAGAATACCTAATCGCCTCAAGCGGCGGCGACGCGCGAGCGATGCTAAAATTGCTGGAGTTTGGCTGGATCGTAGCCGAAAACGAGCCTTTGAGCGTCGATACCCTAAAGACGATTCGCCAAAGCGCGTTAAACGACGGCGCGAGCGAGGATGAAACGCATTACAATCTTGCCAGCGCGTTGATCAAATCCCTTCGCGGAAGCGATCCCGACGCGGCGATTTACTATCTAGCGCGGCTAATTAGGGGCGGAGAGGATCCGCGTTTTATCGCGCGGCGTATGGTTATCTTCGCGAGCGAGGACATTGGGCTTGCCAATCCTAACGCCGCGACGTTAGCTAGCGCCTGCTTCGAGTCCGTAGCGTCGATTGGAATGCCCGAAAGCCGCATTATCCTGTCGCAAACGGCGATCTATCTTGCGTGTTCGCCTAAGTCCAACACTGCGATCGTCGCTATCGATAGGGCGTTAGACGCGATCGACGGCGGGCTGATTTTAGACGTGCCAAATCACCTTAAAGACGCGCACTACGAGGGCGCGAAAAAGTTAGGGCGCGGACTAACCTATAAATATCCGCACGATTTTGGCGGCTATGTGAAACAGAGCTATACGAGCGCGCCCGTGCATTTTGTCGATCTAAAGCCGATCGCGTATGAAAAAACCGTCGCCCAGTGGCTAGAAAAGCTAAAAGAACTCGATTCGTAGCGCGAAGTTTTGGCTACAATCAAACGCCTTATTATTGTAGAGGGAGAGAAAATGAAATCGGTATGGTTGTGCGCTATCGCGGCGGTTTTTTTTGCGGGTTGCGGCAAGCCGTTCTTGGAAAACGTCGCTAACGCAATAGAGAGCAGGCGCGCGCCTAGCGAAACCCAGATGATCAAGGCGCTAAAAACCGCGCTAAACGACGGCGCGGCAAACGCGGCGAGCGAGCTTGCGAAGGAGGGCGGTTTTAGCAAATCGCCGATATATAAAATTTTTCTGCCGCCCGAAGCGGACGCGATCGTTAATAACGCCAAATTGATTCCGGGCGGCGAGAAACTGATAGACGACGCTATAGCGCGAATCAACGCGGCGGCGGAAAGCGCGGCAAAAGACGCGGCGCCGATTTTCGCTAAAGCGATCGCGGATATGACGATCGCGGACGCGATAGGGATTCTAAAAGGCGGGGACGACGCGGCGACAAACTATTTGCGCGCCCAAACGAGCGGCGAGCTTAAAGCGGCGTTCGCTCCGAAAATAAACGCCGCGCTCGCGAAGCCGATTATCGCGGGCGTTTCCGCGCAAAAATCGTGGGATACGCTAACAAACGGCTACAACAGGGCGGCGAGTTCAATCGCGGGCAAGCTCGCCAAACTAGAGCCGATAAAGACCTCGATCAACGATTTTGTTTTGGATAAGGCGCTTTTCGCGCTTTTTAGCGAAACGGCGAGCGCCGAAGCTAAACTTCGCGCCGATCCGCTTGGAGCTATAGACGCGACGGTTCGCTCGGTGTTTGAATACGCGAAAAACTCGTTGAATAAACGCTGATCGTATCGGCGCCGTCGATCTAGCGCGCCTCGCCGTCCTTTGGCTAAGACGCGCTAAAATTACAACAAAATACCCTACAAAAGACGCGTTATGAAATTCGTTCATCTTCACCTGCATACCGATTATTCTATGCTAGACGGCGCCAATCGCTTAGACACGTTGGCAAGAGCGCTCAAAGCCAAAGGCATGGACGCGGTGGGAATGAGCGATCACGGCAATATGTTTGGCGCAATCGACTTCTACGTCACGATGAAAAAAGAGGGGATTAAGCCTATTTTAGGCATTGAAACCTACGCGCACAACTATGACGATATAGGCGCGAAGGAGCTTGTGAGCGAGCCGTTTAAACAGCGCTTTCACCTCTGCCTGTTCGCAAAAAACGAGCAAGGTTACAAAAACCTGATGAGGCTTTCGAGCGAGGCGTATATGCGCGGGTTTTATTACTATCCGCGCATCAACAAAAAAACGCTCGCGCGCTTTAAAGAGGGCTTGATCGCCTCTAGCGCGTGTCTAGCGGGCGAGATCAACTTTCACCTTAACAAAGCCGCGCAGAAAAACAGAGAGCGGCGCGGCGGCTACGAAAAGGCGCTAGAGGTCGCTAAAAGCTATCAAGATATGTTCGGCGAGGATTTTTATATCGAGCTGATGAGGCACGGGATCGAGGAGCAGCGTTTGATCGACGATCAGATTATCAAGATCGCCAAAACGTTGGGAATAAAGCTGATCGCCACAAACGACGCGCACTACACCGAGCGCAAAAACGCCGACGCGCAGGAAGCGTATATGTGCATTTCAGGCGGCAAGACGCTAAACGATCCAAAACGGCTAAAGCACACGGTCAAAGAGTTTTACGTCAAAAGTCCCGAAGAGATGGCGGCGCTATTTGCGGATATTCCCGAAGCGCTGGAGAACACGGTAGAGATCGCGAACAAATGCGATCTAGAGTTAAGGCTTGTCGATAACAAACGATACTTCCCCACGCCTCCAAACTACAAATTCGCTCGCGCCGTCGCAAAAGAGAACGACGTCGCCTTAGGCGACGAAGCGACATATTCGCACGACAACGACGCGGCTCTATTCGAGGCGCTATGCCGCAAAAAGCTAGAAGATCGGCTTAGGTATATCGACGAGGCTTTGCGTCAGACCTATATAGATCGCTTGGAACACGAAATAGCCGTTATCAAAAAGATGAAATTCGCCGGATATATGCTGATCGTATGGGATTTTGTCAATAAAGCCAAAGCGATGAATATTCCCGTAGGTCCGGGGCGCGGCAGCGCGGCGGGAAGTCTATGCGCTTACGCTTTGGGGATCACCGATATTGATCCGATGAAATACGGCTTGCTATTTGAACGCTTTTTGAATCCGGAGCGCGTTTCGATGCCCGATATTGATATGGATTTTTGTCAGCAGCGGCGATCGGAGATTATTAAATACGTCGTGGAGGCTTACGGCAAGGAGAACGTGGGGCAGGTGATCACCTACAACACGCTTCAGGCGAAAAACGCGATCCGCGACGTGGCGCGAGTGCTGGACGTCTCAATTCCGGAAGCTAACGCGATGGCTAAGCTGATCCCAAAGGTTTTAAATATCACGCTCGCCGACGCGCTCAAAGCCGAGCCAAAACTAAGAGAGCTGATCGATACAAACGCGAACGCGGCAAAAATTTGGAATCTGGCGACGCAGTTAGAAGGGTTAAAGCGCGCGAGCGGCGTTCACGCGGCGGGCGTGGTGATCAGCAACGAGGAGCTGTGGAATAAAGCGCCCGTCTGCTTGCCGCCCAAAGGCAAAAGCGAAGAAAACGACGGCGAAAAGTTTGCTCACGACGTAGTTACGCAATACGACGGACATTACCTTGAAGCGGTCGATCTGATTAAATTTGACTTTCTTGGCTTGCAGAACTTGACCGTCGTCGATCACGCGCTAAGGCTAATTGAAAAATACGCGGGCAAAAAAATCGATTTTAACGCCATGCCGATGGACGATCCTAAAGTCTTCGAGATGATCGCGAGCGGCGAAACGCTGGGCGTATTTCAGATAGAAGGCGAAGGTTTGCAAAACCTTAGCCGCCGCCTCAAACCAAACTGCTTTGAAGACGTCGTGGCTATGGTCGCGCTATACAGACCGGGTCCGCTTGAATCCGGCATGCTTAACGATTTTGTGGATCGCAAACACGGACGCGCTAGAACGGAGTATATGTTCGACGCGTTAGAGCCGATTTTGAAACCTACTTACGGCGTGATCGTCTATCAAGAACAGGTAATGCAGATCGTTCAGGTTATCGGCGGTTTTTCGCTAGGCAAAGCCGATCTGGTGCGGCGCGCGATGGGCAAAAAGAAAAAAGAAGAGATGGAAAAGGTGCGCTTGGAGTTTGCCGACGGCGCGGTCGCAAACGGCTATAACCGCGCGAAGGCTTTGGAGCTATTCGATCTGATCGAGAAGTTCGCGGGCTATGGTTTCAATAAATCGCATTCGGCGGCATACGCGATGATCACCTATCAGACCGCTTATCTTAAACGCTACTATCCGGCGGAGTATATGTCGGCGTTGCTCACATACGACGCGCGCAGGAGCGAAAAGGTGGCTACTTATATCAACGAGGTTAAACGGCTTGGCATCGATTTTGTCCCGCCGAATATCAACCTTTCGCAGATCGACTTCGAGCCGATATACGAAAACGAAAAACCGCGAATCGTCTTCGGGCTTGGAGCGATACGCGGCGTTGGCGAGGTGGCGTTAGAGTATATTATCGAGGCGCGCGCGGCGGCGCTAGGAGGCAAATTTAGCGCGATCAACGAGCTTTTAGCCAATATCGATTCGCAAAAGGTGAATAAAAAGGTTTTAGAGGGGCTTATCAAAGCGGGCGCGTTGGATTGCTTCAACTACTCCAGAAAGGCGTTGCTAAGCTCCATTGAAAATATCGTAAAAGCCGCGCAAAACGCCAATAACATTCGCAAGGAAGCAAGAGGCGGGCTGTTTAACGACGACGCGGAGAAGATGGCTAACGAGGTGGGAGTGGATATTTCGCCGCTGGAGGAGCTTGATCAAAAGACGCTGCTGGAGTTTGAAAAAGAGTCGGTCGGACTGTATATTTCCGGACACCCGTTAGATAAGTTTAAGGACGAATTAAGCGATCTTAAATACACGTCGTGCGAAACGGTTCGTCGCTTTACTAAGGAGGACGGCGACGCGAATGACGACGACGAGGAGCGGGTCGCTACGCAAGATCGCCTAGAGGACGGTTGCGAAACGCTTATGGTAGGCAAAGTTGAAAAGATCGACGGCAAAGTGAGCAAAAAAACCGGCAAAAAGTTTGGCGTCGTCTCTTTCGTCGATCTATCGGGCGCGGCTGAAATCACCATATTTGAGCGCGATATGCAAAAACTGGAGAGCATGGACGCAAACCGCCCCGTCGCTTTCAGCGTTTTGATCGAGAAAAACGACGAGCGCGTTTCTTTGCTGGTAAGACAAGTTATGAGCTTAGAGGAGGCGCGAACGTATAAATCGCCCAAAAGCCGCGAAAATAGAGCGAACGGCGTTTCGTTAAGAGATCGAAACCCTCAACCGCGCTCAATCGTCAAAAGCGAATCAATGATCTTGGAAATCGAGCGCGGCGAGCAGTCGGACGTTTTTGAAAAGCTCTATTCGATTATTCGCGCCAACCCCGGAACGATACCTGTTCGCATTAGAATACGATCCGATCGAAACGATATAGAGCTAACGACCCGCCTTAGCGCGTCCGAAGCGGTGCGCGACGAAGTAGGCAAGATCGGAGTGGCGTATATAGGCTGACAAGCGCAAATTCGCGTAAGAACCGACGTTAAACGCAATGTATTCGCGCCGAAGCGAATAAGATCGTAATTTAAATCGCCGCTATTAAAGACGATATAGACTGATTTCGCGATAGCGATCTATTTTGGGGCAAACCAACAGAGCGAGCCTAGCCGATTGGCGCTAAAATCGCGTTATGATTGATTTTGTCAACGAGACCGATTTTGCTTGCAATCTAACGCCGCTAATCGCGATCGCGCAAAGTTTAAGCGATCGCTCGATAGAGCTAGTTTTAACGGACGACTCGGCTATGCGAGAGATAAATAAAACCGCGCGCGGCGTAGATAAACCTACCGACGTGCTTAGTTTTCCAATAGCCGATTTTCCGCTTGCGCCGCTTGGCTCGGTCGTTATATCGATCGACGCCGCCGTTAAACAAGCGCAAGCCTTGCGCCATAGCGTAGAACTAGAGATCGCCGTTTTGTTTTTGCACGGCGTTTTGCATCTGCTTGGTTTCGATCACGAAATCGACGGCGGCGAGATGGCGCGGCGGGAAACCGAGTTGCGCGAGCGCTTCAATCTGCCCGCCGCGCTGACCGAGCGGTAAAATATCAAAATTAAACGCGGCTTTCGACGCGCTTTAGCTTGCAAGCGGCGCTAACGTTTTGCCCATACCGTCCTCGCGCTAATCACCCCGCCGATTACGGATTGATAGCTGATCTCTTCGGCTTTTAAAACCGCGTTATTATTTAGTCTTTTTGGCGCGTCGGCGGCTCGGACGATTACTAAGTAGCCGTCGATCTCATAGCCCGCCTTAGCGCGGCGAGCGTCGTCAATTCTATATACCGCCTCGCCGTTTTGCAGCGTCTTGTTGAAGCTAAACCCGCTCGGAATAATACATTTTCCAAGCGCGTTGTAAGGGTTTATATCGCCCCAAGACTCTGGCGCTCGCGTCAAAAAGACGTTGTCCGAAACAAATTCCAAACCGCAGGCGTTATAGATTTTCCTATATTCGCTCGCCGCCGCCGACGGCGCGACGGCGTTGGCGATTAGCAATCTTACGATACGGTTGTTTGTTAAACCGGCGTTTTTATACCCTTTGGCTACGCTCGCGCTTCTCGTCAATTCGCGCCATTTTTTAGCTTCGCTAGGGCTGAACGAGGCTTTTTTCCACTCCGCGATCTCGGCTACGGAGATGTAATCCTTATTAAAAGCGCTAAGCCAGCTTCTAGCTTCGTTTATTCCGATACCTCGTTTGATAAACGCTATCGCGGAGCCGCTATCAAATCCCGCGATCGCCCACGGCTTGACTTGCGACGGAGAGAGCTTAGCGTCGATATACGCTTTTGGCGTGCGGCGCGTGCATTTAACGCCCGCGTCCGCCCAAGCCTTAGCGTCCGCAACCGAAAGCCCCTTGCCAATGCAATAATTCCAATCCTCTTCCGCCACCCCGCTTGTCTTTATCGCCGCCCAGACTTTTGGCGAATAACCGCGTTGCTCGGCGCCGATCGCTTCGTTTGGGTCTTTAACGCCCGCGCTAACCCACGCTATCGCTTCCTCTTGCGTAAAACCGCCCCCGTTTTCGCGCTTAGCCGTTCGCCAAGCGTCGATCGACTCGCCCGAAAGCCCCAGCTCTTTTAAACGCTTAACGGCGTTCAGATCGTAGTTTTTTGTTTCGGAACTCGACGAGTCCAGATAATAGCGCCACTCTTTAGGCGCCAGCCGCATTTTTTTTAGCTCTTTGACGGCGCTAGGTTTAAACGCGCCGATACGCGAAGAGGGTATCCTGCTTTTAAGCGCCTCGCTAAGCTCGTTAGGAGTAAATCCGTTTTGCGTCCAAACGTTTGGGGCGTATCCGAATATCATATTATTCGGCATATTTCTATGCGGTTTAGTCCGCTCCGTTTGGCTGTCCTTGTAACTTGGGGCAAATCCGGCTTCCTCCCACGCTCTAGCGCTTTTGGGAGCGACTTCAAGCGCCGCCCATGAGCGCGTGCGCTCGTAATCGTCGGCGCTAAAGCCTTCGTCGAGCCACTCCCGTTCGATCAGCAAAGTAGCGCAACCGCAGAGCAAACACGTAAAAGCCAAAGCCGCCAAAACTTTGATAAATCTCATCGCCGCTCCTTTGGATTTCGATCTATCTCTAAGCGCGGTATTATCGCTAATTTTTTGTTATGCTTTCGCGCTAACAAGGGGTTGAATGCAAAGACGATACTACGGCTACGCCGATTTTATAGCCGATTTAAAAGCGTTGGCGAACAGGTTGAAAACGGAGCGAATCGACTGCCTAATCGCCGTCAGCCGCGGCGGGCTTACGATCGCTCACTTTTTGGCTATGGCGTTAAACGCGCGAAACGTCGCGTTGATTCGCGCCGTAAGCTACGCCGATCGCGAGAAACTATCCGCGCCGAAAATAGAAAACGCGCCCGATTTAAGCGCGGTCGAATATGCGCTGATCGCCGACGAGATTATCGATAGCGGCGAAACCATGAAAGCCGTCTTAAAAGCTCTAAGCGTTCGCTATCCAAAAACGACTTTCAAAACGGCGGTTTTGTTTCAAAAGCCGTCCGCGTCGATCAGAGCCGATTTTTTCGCGCGCGAAAGCGAGGAGTGGATCGACTTTTTTTGGGAGATCGATCCGATCTGTGATAAAGTAAGCGTATGAGAATAACGATTTTTTTAGCGCTGTTTATGGCGCTGATAGGGTGCGCTTCCAAAGAGGAGCGCGCGCTCAAAGAGATAGAGAGAAACGCCGCCGCGCAAACGCCCGCGCCGAAGTTGATTTGGACGGCGCGAGCCGATAAAACGATCGCCGAGTTTGGGCTATCGTCGCTTTTTAGCGCGATCGCCGTAGCGCCGGAGGGAGATCGGCTATTAAGCGGCGATTGGGACGGGCGCGTCTTGCTATGGGATACGGCGAGCGGCAAATTGGAGCGAGAGTTTATCGGGCATTTCGATAAGGTAACGGCGGTCGCTTTTGGCGACGACGGAGCGACTATCTTTAGCGCGAGCGCCGATCGGACGATTAGAGCGTGGGACGCGGCGAGCGGCGGGCAAATTCGCCTATTTTCAGGGCATTTCAAACCAATCGCCGCGATCGCCGTTAGCGCCGATACGTTGGTTAGCGCCGACGTCGGCGGCGTTATTCGTATCTGGAACGCAAAAACGGGCAGGCTAATACGCCAAATAGCGGACGGGCGTTTCGCGATTAGCGCGATCGTCGCGGCGCAAGATCGCGTTATTCGTTGCGGCGCGGACGGATTGATCAAGATTTATAGCCTCAAAAATGGGAAACTGATAAAAACGCTCAAAGGGCACAAAGGGCGGGTCTATACAATCGCGGCGGCAAACGGCGAAATCTATTCGGGAGGCGCGGACGGAACGATCCGCGTTTGGAATCTCGCGAGCGGCGCTCAAAAAGCGGTTTTAAGAGCGCCTGCCCCCGTTCGCGCGATCGCGGTCAAAAACGGCTCGCTCGCCAGCGGCGGCGACGATATGATCGCGCGTTTTTGGGATTTGGCAAGCGCTAAAGAAACGCACAGTTTTCAAACGAACGCCGGCGGCATAAACGCTCTTGCGTTCAAAGGCAATCTGATCGTCTCCGCTTCGTCGAAACTGCAGCTTTTTAGCGCGATCGATCCGAATAAAATTAGTTTTGACGAGATCGTAAAAAAGGCGGATATATTAGCCGCCCGCAATGGCGACGGCGGCGCTTCGCGCGAATACGCGAACGAAAAACGGCTTGCCGCGCTAGAAAAGGCGCTTTCTATCTATTGGGGCGATCCGCGTTTAACCGATCTGGTCTATAGCGACGAAAATCAAAGCGTTTCAGGTTTTATCAGATCGCTTTACGGCGATTTTTCGCGCCAGATCGAGTTTCAGATCGCGCAAGACGACGCTTTCGAGCTGTTTTATAACCCCTCTTACGATCCCAGCGCGGCATTTACAATACAAAGCGGCGCTCTTGTATTGGAGGAAATTACGATTAAAGACGCGTGGGGCGAAAGGACGCTCGCCAAGATAATAGACGGCGAGATCGCGCCGCCGCTTGTCCTGACTCCTTTGGATTCTGGCGGCGCGGGAATGTAAATTGGGGGACGCTTTGCGGTTTAGGGCGAACGCGGCGATAGCGGTTATAAAGAAGCGCGTATGATCGTATGCGGAATTGACGAGGCGGGACGAGGTTGTTTAGCCGGTCCTATGGCGATGGCGGGCGCGATTCTTAAAACGGCGATCGAAGGGCTAAACGACTCCAAAAAACTAAGTCCAAAAAGACGCTTTGAATTGGCGGAAACGATTAAAGAGAACGCGATCTTTCATATCGTTATGTTTAGCGCCGCGGAAATCGACGAAAACGGCTTGAGCGCCTGCCTACGATCGGGGCTAGTCGAGATCAAAGCCTCAATTAAAGCCGATCGGTATCTATACGACGGAAATTGCGCCTACGGCGTTTCGGGGATAGAAACGCTCGTAAAAGCAGACGCGAGCGTAGCGGAGGCGTGCGCGGCGAGCATACTCGCCAAAACCGCCAAGGATCGCGCCCTGTTGTCGCTTGCCGAAAATTACCCTCAATATGGTTTCGCGAGTCATCAAGGTTACGGCGTAAAAGCGCATCTAGCGGCGATCGACAGATTCGGTTTAACGCCCTTTCATAGAAGAAGTTTCAAACGCCGCGTAACGAGCGGCGCTATTGATCTTTTTGGGCAAAATCGCTAAAGTATGTCGTTTATAAAGCGGAGGTTACAAGTATGATCTTGCGTGTGTGGAGTTTGCCGATAACGTTGGCGCTCGGTCTGAACGCGGGTTGGGTGATCGAAGAGGCGACAAGTTACGGCGTCGGCGAGAAATCTTTTAATCGTATTACAATAGATTCTCAACATTACAAAAGTCAAAATAGAGGCGAAGCGCTGATTATCGATCTGGAAAAAGAGACGGTGTATTTTGTGCGCGATAGCGACAAAAGCTATTTCGGCGGGCGCGTTGACGATGTTGTGGCGCAGTTGCGCAAAAGCGCTATGAGCGAAATGAACGAGGAGGAAAACCTTTTTGAAGAGGAGAGCGGCGGCGTAGAGGAAGACAAAGCGATCGAGATAAAAAAACTAGCGGGACGAATCGAATCAAGCGGTTTTATAGGCGAAAGGTATCAGATTTTTGTAAACGGGGAGTTCAAAAAAGAGATGTTTATCGCGCCAAAACTGACCGCCAACAACGAAATTGATCTAAAAAAATTAAACGAAATCATGTTGTGGCTGAGCGGATCGTTTACGCCCGGCGCGAAAAAATACATAGAGCTTGACGACAAGTATATAAGTCTGATCAAGCAAGGCTATCCGATCAGAACGGCGGAACACGATCCAAGCGGCGGATTGATACTAACGATCGTCGTAAAAGCGGAGCAAAAGAGCGTCGCCCGCGACGAGTTTGCGCTCCCTAAAGATTACGCGAGGGTAAGTTCCGAAGACTTTTACAGACCGCTAGAGTAGCAAGCGGATAGCTCAAGCCGTTTATTTCGTCGCTCGCGCGGCGTTTAATGATTTGGCGCGTCTTTTGAAGTCCGCCGCGCGGCGTTTGCCTGCAATCAAACCAAAAAGCGAACCCATTGGCTGGGTCTTTTATTGCGAAGTAGTTAACTTTTTTACTTTCGCTCCGATATAGAGTTACATTTCTTGAATAGGAGCCTCAAATGCCGGGTTTTATTATAAACACCAATATCAAAGCGTTAAACGCCCAAGTTAACGCGGACAGCGTTCAAAGAGCGTTAAGCTCTTCGTTAGAAAAGCTCTCAAGCGGTCTAAGAATCAACAAATC
>JAIRNH010000065.1 GCA_031258155.1 Helicobacteraceae bacterium
GGGAAAAATCGCTTGGCGGTAGCGACTATGACTACGCTACTTCCATTCAACAGACAAAAGACAACGGTTATACTGTCGCGGGTTATAGCTACTCTAACGACGGCGATGTAACGGAAAACAAAGGCTATACCGACTATTGGATCGTAAAACTAAAATAACGCCGCGCAAGGAAACGTAACAACGCCAATTCGCCCTTCCCGTCTTTCCCGCGAAGCTCCCGTTTTGATGGGAGCGCAAGGCGCGCAGGATTGCGGTAATCCATCTTTTGAAGCAATTCATAATACAAACGCATTACATAGGTTTTTAACCCTTTTTGTGGATTCCCGCTTTCCTTCGCGCCTCGCGCTCCCTATCGGAGCGGGCGCTTCGCGGGAATAACGGAAGCGCGGATACCCGCCTTCGATTACGGGCGGCAAACCGCCCTATCGCTCCGCGCGGAAATAACAAACAGCGCGGAAACGAAAGGGAGGGGATGGATACCCGTTTTCATGGGTATGACGGGTAGAGGCGATCAGGCGCATAGCCTCTTTTGGAAGGGATGGATTCCCGTTTTTGCGGGAATGACGGGAGGGCGGCGCGAGCGGCTGGAGTTGCAAAGAATGTAAGACGGCGTAAATAAAGCGGTTTTGGCGTCGCGTAAAACGTTACTTTTTCGCGATGAAGCTAGTTTTATAGACGGCAACCGCGAAAGAGCGCGTCAAGTTTCTTTCTTTAAGAACCCTAGCGGTCGTATATAAAAAGCGCCAAGCTAATATTTAACCGCTCGCGCGTTTGTAGCGCAAAGCCCTGACGCGCAAGACGCGGCGTTTGCCGCCTTTGCGAGGGCGCTATAAGTTTTCGTTTGGAGATTTAGCTAAGTTCAGATTCAATCAACATACAGAGCGTGTGTCCCAAAAAGATATGAATCTCCTGAATACGCGCCGTATCAAAGCTAGGCGCGATCAGGTTAATATCGCACAACGCTTTCATCTTGCCGCCCTCTTTGCCGCTAAATCCAATCGTAGCCGCGCCGATTTCGCGCCCCTTTTTTAGCGCCAATATCGCGTTTGCGCTTTCGCCGCTGGTGGATATTCCGATCAAGACGTCGCCTTTTTTCGCCAGCGCCTCCACTTGGCGCTCAAAAACGCGATCGAAGCCGTAATCGTTGCCAATCGCAGTTAGCGCCGAAGTATCGGTCGTCAACGCGAGCGCCGCCAAAGCCTTGCGCTCTTTTTTGTAACGCCCCGTTAGCTCGGCGGCGATATGTTGCGCGTCGCCGGCGCTTCCGCCGTTGCCAAAGAGCAGAATCTTACCGCCGTTTTTTAGCGCGTTAGAGCAAAGTTTCGCCGCTTGCTCAAGCGGCTGCGCGAGCGCCGTCGTAAAGGCGAAACTCTCTTGGTGCGCTTTGATTTCGTTGAAAATAATCTCTTTCATCGCAAACGTTTAACCGCGTTTTTCTTTATGTTAAAACTTAACGGCGCAAGCCGAATAAAGCAATTATATCCCAATCGCCGATAGCGCCTAGCTAAAAGCTAATGCGAACGCCGATATACGCCGCTTTGTTAAGTTCGTATTTCCAGCCCTTTTCGCGCCACTCTAGGTCTCGCCAGCCGCCAAAAATCATACCGCCTTCTATCGGCTCGACTCCCGCTTCAAATCTTAGTTCGCTGTAGCGATCGCACTCGTTAAAGCAGAGCGCCGTCGGAGCTATGTCGTAAAAAGCCGAAATATGAGTTTTTATCGCGATCGGCAACGTGTAAATTAACCCTACGCCAATCGGAGCGGCAAAAGGATAACCGTCGTCGCCGTCGTCTTGCTCTATCTGCGATACAACCGCTTTAAGCCCGATTTTAATCGCCAGCGCGTTTAGCGGGGTCAATCCGATCGCGTTAATATGAAAGTTGCCGGTCATTCGCATTTTGTCAAACTCGTCCGCGCCGCGCAAAAAAGTCGCGCCGTAATATAAATTTGCGTCCGCTCCAATCGGCGAGACCAGCTCGTAGCCGATCTCTAAATCCTCGTCGTTTACGTCTAGCATAAACGATTGCTTCTGCGCGAACAGAGCGATCGCGCAGAACATAAACAAAATCGATTTTTTCATATCGTTCTCCCGTTTGCGGAAATTTTGGCGATCACGCCAGTGGTGGATCGACCTTCCACTAAATCGACAAAAACCGTTTTTTTAGCATATTCGCTTCCGATTACTTTCTTGTCTTTATAGTCCGCGCCTTTGGTTAAAACGTCGGGCTTAACGGCTTTGATCAGCTCGATCGGAGTCGGCTCGTCGAACGTCGTCACAAAATCGACAAACGCCAGCGCCGCGAGCATATAGGCGCGATCCTCCTCGCAAACGACGGGGCGACCTTCGCCCTTAATCAACCCGACGCTTTTATCGCTATTTAACCCCACGATCAGCAGATCGCCTAGCTCTCTGCTCTTTTTCAAATACTCTATATGCCCGCGGTGGAGCAGATCGAAACAGCCGTTTGTAAATACGACCTTCCGTCCGCTTTTTTTCGCTTTCTCCGCTTCGCTCGCCGCTATATCTAGCGAAACGATCTTGTTTTGGCTTTGATTGACCGAGTGGCGGTATTCATAGGCTAACGCCTCGTCGATCGTTACCGTAGCCGCGCCGATTTTGGACACCGCCACCGCCGCCGCGGTATTGGCGAAGTGCGCCGCATCCTCGATCGACGCGCCCGCTCCAAGCGCGAAACCAAGAGCGGCTAAAACCGTATCGCCCGCGCCCGTAACGTCGAAAACCTCGCGCGCGCGCGTCGGGATATGCGAGCAAGTTTCGCCGCAAACTATCATGCCGTCTTCCGAGAGCGTTATAATCGCGTAGTCTAGCCCCAGATCGCGCCTCAGGCGCGCGGCGCCCTCCTTTACGCTTTCCAGATTCGGCAAAGCGCGACCTAACGCCTCGCTCGCCTCTTTGCGATTTGGCGTGATCAGCGTCGCGCCTTTGTATTTAGAGTAATTCATACCTTTGGGATCGATCAGTATTTTTTTGTTTAGCGCCCTTGCCGTATTAATCGTAAATTGCGTTAGCGAGTCGGTCAAAACCCCCTTGCCGTAGTCGCTTAGCAGAGCTACGTCGATTTGCGGCAGGATCGTTTCGATCGCGCGTTTTAAGCTCTCTTCGCTTTGGACGGAGATCGGCTCTTTGCTTTCGTTATCAAAGCGGACGATCTGCTGGCGTTGCGCCATAACGCGAGTTTTGCGGGCGGTTTTTCGCCCCGTTTGCAAAACGATAGCGCTCGCGTCCGCTCCGTCGTTTTCCAATATGGCTTTTAACTGTTCGCCGCTTTGATCGTCTCCGATCGCGCCGACGACGTAGGTTTTCGCGCCTAGCGCTAAAAGGTTGCTTACCACGTTTCCAGCGCCGCCCAAAGCTACGCTGGTTCTTTCTATATCGACTACCGGCACGGGCGCTTCCGGACTGACGCGGCTTGTTTTGCCCCACAGATAAACGTCTAGCATAAGATCGCCGATCACGAGCGCTCGCGTAGCGGCGTTTTTTAGTTCTATCACTTGAGTTCCGACTCGTAAATCCTAACAATCTGCGGCGCGTAAGCTCCTATTCCCTTTTCAAGCCCAAAGCGCGGCTCGTAGCCCAGATCGGCTTTCGTAGCCGAAATATCCGCCTCCGTGTGCGTTTGAAAAAAGCTCCACGGATTGTCGATATACTCCACTTCCACGTTCGCTTCGAGCGTTTTGGTCAGGTTGCCGAAAATCTCGTTATACTCTCTAGCTCTCCCGCTGCCCACGTTATAAACGCCCGAAGTTTTAGCGCTTAACGCTTTGATATTAGCTTGGATTACGTCCTCTATATAGACGAAATCGCGTCTTTGCTCGCCCCATTTGAATAGTTTGGGGCGATTACCGCTTAAAATCTGCAATCCAAGCTGCAGGATCATAGAGGCGGTTTTACCCTTGTATATCTCCCGCGGACCGTAAACGTTAAAATACCTCAAGCCGATAATCGTCATATTATATGTTTTGGCGAACCTGTCGGCTATACGCTCCATAGTCAATTTTGAAAATCCATAGACGTTTTCAGGCGCTTCGCCCCTTCCAACCCTGTTTGGAGAGGGAGAGTTTCCATAAGTCCCCGCGCTGGAAGCGTATACGACTTTAGCGCCGTGCTGTTTCGCGATTTTCAGCAGATCGCTAAAAGCGTTCGCGTTAGTTTGAACGACAAGTTTTTGATCGGCTACCGTCGTATCGGAGATCGCCGCTTCGTGAAAGATATAGTCGAATTTGTAGTCGTTTAATCGCTCAAGATCAAGCCGGTTAGCTATATCGCCGGCGATTGTTTCGCCTTTGAAGCCGCGCAGATTCTTAAAATGTCCTAACAAGAAAGCGTCGAATACGACGACGCGGGCGCTCGGATAGTTATCTTGGATATGAAACGCCAAATTAGAGCCGATAAAACCGGCGCCGCCCGTAATTAAAATCGTTTTGTCGTTAAGGTCTATATCGGAATACTTCATTCTGTCGCCTTTTTGAAATAGCTGATTGTATCTAATAGGTTTTTACAAACGCGCGCGGGAATTACCTCTAGCGCCATGTTTTCGCCAATCAGAACTAGGTTTTTTACGCCCGCGCCGATCGCCGCCTCCATATCGCTCCGTTTATCGCCGATCATCCACGATTTGGACGGATCGATACTGTGATCCTTGATCGCCTGCAAAAACATTCCGCTTTTAGGTTTGCGGCAGTCGCAGCCGTCTTCGGGCGCGTGCGGGCAGTAATAAACGCCGCTAATCAAAACGTCGCGATCTTTTAACTCTTTGAGCATTCGGCGGGTAAGCGATTTGAACTCGTTCTCGCCGTATAAGCCGCGCGCGATTCCGGACTGATTGGTAACGACTACGATCTTATAATTTTTCGAGCGAGCCTCTAGCAAGAGATCGAAAATGCCGTCGCAAAAAACAAAGCGATCAAACGACGCGACGTATCCGTAATCGACGTTAATAACGCCGTCGCGATCAAGAAATAACGCCTTATTCATATTTTTGCCTTTGCCAAACGCGAATCGCATTTTACAACCGATACGTCAAACTCAAAAACAAACGTATCGCCTTTAATTTTAGGCGCTCGCTATCAAAAAACGCGAGCGCGCCGCCCGCCGCGTCCTAATCGCCGCCTACCGCGTCGGCTTGCGATTTGGCTATTAGCGCGTCGATCACCTCGTCTAAATCGCCTGAAAGCATAAGCTCCTCTAAGCGGTAGATCGTCAGTCCGATTCGGTGATCGCTAAGGCGGTTTTGCGGGAAATTATAGGTGCGGATTCGCTCGCTTCGATCGCCGCTGCCAACCTGCTTTTTTCTGTCGGCGCTTTCGGCGGCGGCTTGCTTCTCTAGCTTCGCCTCATATAGCCGCGCCTTTAGAATTTTAAGCGCCTTATCTTTGTTTTTGTGTTGGCTTTTTTCGTCTTGCATAGAGACGCTAATACCGCTCGGAATATGCGTGATTCTCACCGCCGAATCGGTTGTATTTACCGATTGCCCGCCGTGTCCGCCCGATCTAAACACGTCGATTCGTAGATCGGCGGGGTTTATCTCGACCTCCACGTCGTCGATCTCCGGCAAAATGGCGACCGTTACGGCGGAGGTGTGAACGCGCCCTTGCGCTTCGGTTTCAGGCACGCGCTGAACGCGATGCGTTCCGCCTTCAAATTTTAGACGGCTATAAACGCCTTTGCCTTTGATTAGCGCGATCGCCTCTTTGAAGCCGCCGCGATCGTTTTCGCTTAAAGAGACGATCTCGGTTTTCCAACCGCGCAGATCGGCGTAGCGGCAGTAGAGTTTGAATAGATCCGCCGCAAACAATCCAGCCTCGTCGCCGCCCGTTCCGGCGCGGATTTCCAAATAAACGTCGCGTTCGTCGTTGGGGTCTTTTGGGATTAGCAGCCGTTTGATTTCAGCTTCTAGCTCCGTTTTTTTCGCCTCCAGCGATCGCTGCTCCTCTTTGGCGAGATCGCCTAGGTCTAAATCGCTAAGCAACGCTTTATTTTCCTCGATCGCCGCGACTGTTTTTAGATAATTTTCGCCCGCTTCGGCGATCTCCGCGATCGCCGATTGCTCTTTGAGCAGATCGCGCATCTTCGCTATATCCGCGCCAAGAAGCGGATCGGCAAGCGCGGCGGTTATTTCGTCGCGCCTAGCGATAAACGGTTTGATTCGTTGGGAGAGCAAAATTTAAGCGATTTTGTTTATAAACGCGGCTAAACGACCGACCTTTCGCGCCGCCGTGTTCTTTTTTAGGACGCCTTTGGAGACCATAGAGTGCAGATAGCGGTTTGCTTTCTTGAAGGCTTCGTTCGCGTCGTCTTTATTTTTTGCGCCCGTTACCGCTTTGACGGCGTTTTTTATCCTTGTGCGGTAGTAGCGGTTGCGCTCCTCGCGTTTAATCGTCTGACGATAGCGTTTTTCGCTTGACTTGTGGTTTGCCATTTAATTGCTCCTTCGGCGATAAAATTTCGCGGGATAATAGCCAATGTATGCTTAATTGAAAATAAATTTTATATTTTTTTAAGGATTTTTGACTTGGTTTTTCCGATACGCTTTGACGTTGGAGCTAATTACTAAGCGCGCGGCGGAGTTTGTCGGCAAACCAAGCAAAGCTACGCGGACGCAAAAAATCAATCGAATAAAATCCGTCGTTTTTGCGCGAAGCGTAGCTGTTTTTCAAAAACGAGTCGTCGCTTAGCGGATAGTCTTCGCGAAAGTGCGCGCCGCGCGACTCTTTGCGCCTAAGCGCCGCGAGCGCCATAACTTCGGCGATCTCCAAAGCGTTCAAAAACTCTAGAATCATTACCAGCTCGACGTTATTGGTTCGCTCTTTATAGACGCACGCCAGCCCTCCGACAAGCGTCTGCAGATACTCCGCGTATTCCAGCGCGTCTTTCAGCCCGCTCGCGTCGCGGAATACGCCGAGTTTGGCGGTTAATTTTTTGCCTAGACTTTTGCGCAAAGCATTGATATTAAAGCGGCTCTCTCCCTCGATTATTCGATCGATCCTCTTTTGCTCCGACGCGATCGCCTCCGCGTCTATCGCCGCTCGTTTCGCGCTTTTCGCTCTTTTCGCGAATGTAACGGCGTTCTCTCCGGCTATTTTGCCGAAAACCGCCGCCTCCAAAAGACTATTGCCGCCCAAACGGTTCGCGCCGTGAGTTCCGCTGTGGGCGCACTCTCCGCAAGCAAACAAACCTTTGATCGCCGTTTTCGTCCGCGCATAGACCTCTATTCCTCCCATCGTATAGTGCGCGCTAGGCGCGATCGGTATTAGATCGATCGAGGGATCAAGCCCTAATTTCGCGGCGGCGGATTTGCAAAAGTTGGGCAGGCGACTTTCCAAAAACGCTTTGCCAAGCCGCCTAGCGTCGATATAAACCCTGCGTCCGCTTCGCGTTTCGCGCTCTATCGAGCGAGCCAATTTATCGCGCGTTTGCATCTCGTCGGTAAACCGCTCGCCGTTTTCAAAGGTTAAGAAGCCGCCCTCGCTTCGCGCCGCTTCGCTGACAAGCTCGCCTGAACCTAACAAACCCGTAGGGTGAAACTGCACGAACTCCATATTAACGAGCCTAAGCCCCGCGCGAAAAGCGACGGCGAGGACGTCGCCGCTTGTAGAAAGAGGATTGCTTGTGTATCCGCAATAGATTCCGGCGTAACCGCCGCCGGCGAGAACCACGCTTTTAGCTTCGATCGCCGTAACTTCGCCGTTCGCTACTTTTAAGGCGTAAACGCCGCCGACGCGGTTATTTTTAACCAACAGCTTCAACAGAAAATACCCGTGCAACATCTTTACGCCGTTTTCGTTGCAGGCTTTTAGTAGCGCCTGAACGAGAGCCGCGCCGGTGCGATCTTGAACGTAACAAGCGCGTTTCTTGCCGCTGCCGCCAAAGCTCCTCTGGGCAAGTTTGCCGTTTTCGGCGCGATTAAACGCGGCGCCCAGCGCGTCAAGCTCTAGCGCGATTGACGGCGCGGTTTCGCATAAAAGTTTGATCGCCTTCTCGTCGCCAAGTCCGGCGGCGCTTTTTATCGTGTCGGCGATATGTAAAGCGCTCGCGTCGTATTCGGCGTAGCCAAGCGCGGCGTTTATGCCTCCGCTTGCCATCGAGCTATTGGAGCGAAACGGCGCGTTTTTGCTCATTAGCGCGACGGATAGCCCGCTTTTGCGCGCCCGCAACGCGGCGCTTAAACCGGCTAACCCCGCTCCGACAACCAAAACGTCGAACATTTTTTCCTCGTTTCAAAACCTTGCAATGCGAAGGGCTTTAACATATGAAAACCGCGCGAAACCTCTCGCAAAGACCAAGGTCAGTATTTCAGACGAACAAGCCCGTCGTGTTTTTGTATTTTCATCTGACAAGTTAGCCTTGCGTTGACGCTCGCGTCGGGAAAATTAGCTAACACAACTTTCTCCTTGTCGGTTTTCGGCGATAGGAAATCCATACCGCTAAGCACCTCCACAATACAGGTGCCGCACTGCCCGTCCCTGCATCCAAACGGCAGACCGCTTCCCATTTTTTCGATCACCTGTTGCAAAGTTTCGCCCGGCTTAACGTTGATCGCCAGAAAATCGTTAATCACTTCGACGCGCGTCGTCATTTTGTCTCCCTTGTGAAATATGGACAAAATAATAAACGATTTTTGCTAATTTTGGCGCTTAAAATATGGACAAAGTCAACGTTATTGCTTTGAACTAAGCTGATCGAGCATATTTTCAAAGGGATTATTCATAGCTTTAATAAGCGCGCCGATCTCCTCTAGGTCGATTTTGCCAAACTCGACCATATCGTAAAGCCGCGTAAGCGCGCGGCGGCAACAACTGCGATCGCAACCCGTTACGAGTCTTTTTGCTTTTTTATAGGGCAGATCGTTGTTTCTAAAAATCTCGATCGCCTCGCGCACGCTCTTTTCGCCGCAGCTACATATCTGTAGCGACAATAACTCTTTTTCGCCTGCCATAAGGCGACGATCGTAGGTTCTTTTCGCCTATTTAGGCGCTTAAAAACATAGCAAACGCGCCGTTATTTCAAGTTTTGGTTAGCCGACTTTTTCCACTCTTTTTGCGACCACGCCTTTAGATCGCCTAGTTTTTTCATTAGAAAATCAAAATCGCTAGGCAACAGAGCCTGCTCGCCGTCGCTCAAGGCTTCGCACGGGTTTGGGTGAACCTCTAAAATTAGTCCGTCCGCGCCCGCCGCCATGCCGGCGTATGCCACCGCGCTTACATACGACCTAACGCCGGTAGAGTGCGAACTATCGACGATTACGGGCAGATGAGAAAGTTCTTGCAGATATGGAATTAACGCTACGTCGAGCGAGTTTCTAAAAGCCGTTTCGTAGCTTCGCGTGCCGCGCAAGCATAAAATAACCTCTTTTAACCCCTCGCTCATAATATATTCGGCGCTCATCAAATGCTCTTTAGCGGTGGTGGCTATGCCGTTTTTAAGGATAACGGGCTTGCCCATTTTGCCAACCGCTTTAAGCAAGTTGAAGTTTTGAGCGTTTCTCGCGCCGATCTGGATTACGTCGGCGTATTTATAGATAAGATCGACCTGATCGACGCTCATCGCCTCCGTTACGATCGGTAGCCCCGTCTCCTGTTTGGCGGTTTGCAGGATTTTTAGCCCGTCCTCGCCGCTTCCCTGAAAAGTATAGGGGCTGGTGCGCGGCTTGAACGCGCCTCCGCGAAGCGCCTGCGCGCCCGCCGCTTTAACCGCCTTTGCCGTGGCGACCACATACTCCTCCGTATCGACCGAACACGGACCGGCGATCACATATGTAGAGCCGCCGCCGATTTTCTCGCCCGCGATCTCGAATACGGAATCGCTTGGGTGAAATTTGCGGCTCGCCTTTTTGAACGGATCGCTGACCTCTAACGTCTTTTCCACGCCGCTAAAGCTAGACCACGGCTTTCTTAATATCTCGGCTTTATCGCCTATAACGCCGATAACCGTCTGCGTTTCGCCGCGATCGACGTGCGCCTGCGCGCCCCATAATTTGATATGTTTAACGACCTCGTCGATCTGCTCGGCGCTAACGCCGTTTTTCATCACAATAATCATCTGTAGTCCTCGCCGTCAATAAAAGCGCAAATTGTATCTTTTCCGCGCTTACGAAAAATTATAAATTGATTTGCCCAGCGCGATCGTGGTTATAAGAAAAACAAACGTCAAGAGGCGGTATAGCCGCCGCGCCTTTTTTCCGAATCTCGCGTTAAAAAGCGGGCAGAAAAAAAACAGCGCGATTGTCGTTAAGCCAAACGCGGCTTTTATGTAGTAGATCGGCGCGTTTTGCATCAACGCCGCGCCCGCGCCGATCAGAACAAGCGCGGCGATCGCCGTAGGCGCGATCGTTTTTTTGTAGAGCGGCTTTAGCGTTTCGCTATTAAACGAGCGGCGTATAACCAAACTATCGGTTAATATAAAACCGCCCAAAACAAAAGCCGCCAAAAGATGAGCGATCAGCACGGATCGAACCTAAGAAAATCGCCGTTTTTGGCGAGCCATTTTTCCGCCTCTTTATAATCGGGGGCGACAGACGCGACGCAATCGTAGAAAACGCTCTTGTGGTTCATATGCATAAGATGCGCAACCTCGTGAGCGGCAATGTATCTAGCGACAAAAAGCGGCGCTTTAACGATTCGCCAGCTAAAACTAAGCGTTCCTTTGGCGGAGCAACTGCCGTAGCGGCTTTTTTGATCGCCGATTCTGATCCTGTTGAACGCTACGCCGATCGCGGCGGCAAGGCGATCGCACTCTTTGGTAAAAAACGCCCGCGCCTCGTTGCGATAAAAACCGATTGGATCGCTTGGCGGCGCGATCCACTCGCCAAAAAACGGGACCAAACCGGCGCGCTCGGCGTAAAGCGCCTTCGCTCTTTCGATCGATTCTAAACGCCGCGCTCTGTGTTTGGCGATCCACCCCTCGTGTTTTGCCAGCGCCTCTTTAATCGCTCTTTGCGAAAAAAAACGCGGCGCCGACAACACGACTACGCCCTCGCGATTCACGCTCAACCGCCAGCGTTTGATCGCGCTTTTACGAACGATAACGATCTCTTGTTCCATTGATTTGTATTGTATTGTCTTGTCGGTAAAAGCCGACGCTTGAGGCGCGCGCGGTCGCCGGGGGATCGCCGCCGTATTTTAAAAGCGGAGAAGGGGTTGTCGGCAAAATAACGAAAGCGTTTAATCTCCGTCGCGATCGCGCTATAGCGCAAAAGTTGGAGCGGTTTTTGCTAAGGTTTGCTTTAGAGGCAAAATATGAGATATATAGTCGCCGTATCGCTGTTGTTTTCGTTTCTTATCGCCGAACGATCGATAGACTCCTTCGCGCCCTCTTTCGGCGGCGACGCGCATGCGCGGATGATCGTAGAGAAAACGCCTATGAAAGAGGACGACGCGCGGCGCGGCGAGCGGTTAAACGAGCTTGGAATCGCCGAGTCGCGCTATACAGACTATATTGACGGCGTAAAGCGGCGCGAGATCGAGTATTATCGCAAGGTTCGCGACGCGAAAGAGGCGTTTTATAAGCGAATGCAGGCGCTTAACTAGCCCATAAGACCGTTTCTGTAAAAACGTCAGCGGCAACGTATATTTATTGAAAGCGTGAGGTTTTGATCGTATTTCACGCCGTCTAGCTCGATTTCAAACTTACGTCTTTCGTCGGGGTAGATCGCGTTTTTCAGTTTGATCTCGCCCGTCGCCGTCGGACGCGCTAATTTTCGCAGATAATCTAGCGTTCCGTTTGGCGGTTCGTAAGCTATTATCTTTACGCGGCACTCGTCTAGCGGTTTGTCGCCCGTATTTAACGCCTCGCCGAAAACAATCGCTTTTTCTTGGTAGTAAAGATTAAGAATCGTCGGATTTTCAATCGCAAAAGGTTTATAACGCCTCTCGACCCAGAAATATCCCGCAACAGGTCCGACGACGAGTATTCCAAGAGCGCACATTTGAAATATAAGCGATAACGACGGACGACCAGAAAGCGACGCGGAGATAATCAGGCATAAAATTAACGCCGCGAAGACCGCGCCGAAGACCGCGAGATGATAAGGGGTAAGCGAGTATAAAAGCTCGTCGCTTAACGCGATTAAGCGGATTATCGTAGGGTTAGAGGATAGTTTATCGAGCGTTTCGGCGAGTTGTTCCAACACTTTTTTGCCGCTTTAACTCTTTCTTGAGGACTTTTCCGTAATGCCGCTAACGCCCTCGCGGCGCTTTAGCTCGGCGCGGATCAGATCGGGCGCGATCTCTTTAGAGGCGAGCGCCGCAAGCATATGAAAGATCAGATCCGCCGCTTCATAGACGATCTGCGCTTTATCGCCGTCCTTAATCGCCAAAGACATCTCCCCCGCCTCCTCGATCACCTTTTTTAGCGCGGCGTTTTCGCCTTTGGCAAACAGCGAGGCTACATACGAAACGTTCGGATCGGCGCTTTTGCGCTCCAAGATCGTATGATAAAGGCAATCGACGACGCCGTAAAGTTCCGCCGGATCGGTTATCGGATCGCTAATCGGCGCGCCGCTATCCGCTTTGGTAAAAAAGCAACTTTTACGCCCCGTATGGCACGCCGCGCCTTGTTGCTCGACGATATACAGCAGGCTGTCCCCGTCGCAATCGGACAAAACTTCCGCGATCTTTTGCGTATTGCCGCTTTGTTCGCCCTTTTTCCACAGTCGGTTGCGCGAGCGCGAAAAGTAGTGCGCGAAACCGGTCTGAAGCGTCAGATCGTAGGCTTGCTTATCGGCGTAGGCGAGCATTAAAACCTCTTTCGTCGCGCTATCTTGCGCCACGACTGGAACAAGCGGATTTTTCGCCCAGTCGATCGTCATTATCTTGCCGTCGAAGTTACCGACGAGGCTCGTTGAGCGTCTTTGGTATCCACCCAGATATTTGGCGTCGCGCCGCCGGGCGTTAGGAATATCTTAGCGTCTTTATTGATTTGAAGCGCCTCGTTGAATTTGCCCTGCACCTCGATTTGGCGCAATGTAAGCAGATTGTTAGTCAGCGAAGCGGCGATCAACGAGTTTGCCTTCGCCTGCGCTTCCGCCTCGATTCGCGTGCGATCGGCTCTGCCTTGAGCGGCGATCCTTTCGGCTTCGGCTAACCCTCGCGCCTCTTCCGCTTTTCTGAACGCCTCTTGCTTTGCCTGCTCTACCATATTGCGCGATTTTTCGGCTTCCTGCCGCGCCACCTGCACCTGCTCGATCTGCTCTTTGATCCTTATCGGAAGCGCGATTCCGCGTAGCTGAACGCCGATTAAATTGATCGGCTGCTCCTCGATCTTCTCGATGGAATCGCGCATTTTAGTTTCGATTGTCGTCGCGATCTCGTTGCGTTTTAACGGAAGCTCTTCGGCGGCGAAATTGCCGATCACGCTTCGCACCACGTCCCTAGCGGCAGGCGCGATCACCTTCTCTTCCCAATTTGAGCCTAACGTGGCGATCGCGTAAGGCGCTTTGTCGGCTTTAAGCTCGTATTGGATTGTGATCTCCACATCCACCGTTAAACCGCGAGAGTCCAGCACCGAAATCGGCGGTCGCTCGCTGATCCCGCGCTGATCGGTTTTAACAAGTTCCGCGGCGCTGTAATTGGCTACGCGCATTCGCGTATCTTGAATGATCGCCTTTTGCGCGAAAGGGATAATCAGGTGAAATCCCGGACCAAGCGGGCTTTCCTGATATTTGCCTAGCGTAGCCAAAATACCCACTTCGCCCGAATTTATAATCACAAACGGACGCGCCAAAAACAGCAAAACCGCGATCGCGATTACGATATAGATCGCCGCGCTTTTACCGCTTAAGTTTTTAATGAAATCTGGCGGCGTTACGGGAGGGCGCGGCGTATTGCCGTTGCCTTTCTTAAAGTAGTCGTTCATATCCGCTGGCATCTGCTAAATCCTTATATATAAGTTAAAAAGCGCGAAAAGTTGGAGTCGCGCCCATATACAATATCAAAATACGCCTCTTGCAACCGCTTGGTCAAAACGCCGCGTTTTCCGTCGCCGATCAAGCGCGAATCGACCTCTCTAACGGGCGTAATCTCCGCGGCGGTGCCTGTGAAAAACGCCTCGTCGGCGATATAAACCTCGTCGCGCGTAAGGCGGCGGCGCTCCGTAACGATCCCAAGTTTGCCCGCGATTTTTATCACAGAGTCCTGCGTGATCGACTCCAGCGCGTTTTCGCTTGGCGGCGTAATCAAAACGCCGTCGCGGACGATAAAAAAGCACTCCCCGCTGCCTTCGGCGACAAACCCTTCGCTATCGAGCAACAGCGCCTCGTCGTAGCCCGCCTCGACCGCTTCGCACTTTGCCATCTGCGAATTAAGGTAGTTGGCGGCGACTTTGGCTTTGCCCATCATCGATTTGACCGAGTTTCTCGTCCAAGAGCTTATTTTTACGCGAATGCCTTTTTCTAACCCCTCGTCGCCAAGATACGCGCCCCACTCCCACGCGGCGATCGCCGCGCTAATTGGCGAGTTAAGATGATAAACCCCCATCACGCCGTAGCCGACAAAGACGATCGGACGGATATAGACGCTAGTTTGCGGCGCGAAGCTGTTTCTACGCAACACCTCTATCTGCGCGTCGTTCAACGTTTTCGCGTCAAACGGACATTTTAAGAGCGACATTTTACAAGTGTTCAACAGCCGCTTGGTGTGATCTTGCAGGCGAAAGATCGCTAGTCCTTTGTCCGTCGGATAGGCGCGCAAACCTTCAAAGGCGGAGTTGGCGTAGTGTAGCGAATGCGATAAAACATGAACTTTCGCCTCTTTCCACGCGACAAACTCGCCGTCAAGCCAGATATATTGCGATTCTTTGAGAGCCATAAAAAGCTTTCCTTCGTTAAAAAGTTTCGCTAGTCTAGCAAATAGGCGCTTTTCGCGCCGATATTTAGCCGCGCGATTTTTCGCGTCGTAATAAGTTTTTGAGTAAAATCCGCGAATTTTGCGTTGGAGGCGCGGCGGTGAAAATCGAATACAAAAGAGAGGCGAAAGCCGATATTCGGGTTATTTTTGTTCTGAAAAAAAATCTAAGCGGATCGTTTATAAGAGATCGCGCGTTGTTAGAAAAGATCGGTTTCGAGGGCGCGGACGAATCTAGCGCGTTGCTTGCCGAACGAGGCGAATTGTATGTCGGCGTGGAGGATTGCGACGATCTGGAGAGCTTTCGCATAGCCGCCGCCAAAGCGATCGGCGTTCTTAAAACGCTTAAAATCCGCGACGCGGCGATCGGAAGCTACGATAAAAGCGGCGCGGCGATAGCCAAAGCGATCGCGTTTGGTCTCTTGCTCGGCGCTTACGAGTTTAACGAGTATAAATCCAAGCCTAAGGAGAGCTCGCTCGATACGATCTATTTCACCAAAGAAAGCTACTACGGCGCGAAAACCGACGAGGGCGCGATCAAAGCGGCGATCGCATACGCGAACACGGTCGCTTCGGGCGTAAATTTCGTCCGAAATCTTGTCAATCGCGCGCCGCAGGATATGACCCCGTCGGTTTTGGCGAGCGAAGCGCAAGAGGCGGCGAACGCAAGCGGCATACGGTGCGCGATCTACGACGCGAACTACCTGAAAGATAACGGAATGAACGCCCTACTTGCCGTTGGACGCGCAAGCGTTCATCAACCGCGCCTGATCCACCTGACCTACGAACCGAAAAACGCCGCGAAAACCGTCGCGATCGCGGGCAAAGGGCTAACCTACGACAGCGGCGGCTTGAGCCTGAAACCCGCCGATTATATGAGCACAATGAAAGCGGACATGGCTGGCGGCGCGGCGGCGATCGCCATTATCAAAACCGCCGCCGAACTGAAACTGCCCGTAACGATTCACGCGGTAATAGGCGCGGCTGAAAATATGATCGGCGGCGACGCTTACAAGCCCGACGACGTGCTAAAAGCCAAAAACGGCAAAACAATAGAGATCAAAAATACCGACGCGGAGGGGCGATTGGCGCTTGCCGACTGCCTCTGCTACATTCAAGAAAAAGCGCCGGAACTCGACTACATCATCGATCTCGCCACGCTAACGGGCGCGTGCGTGGTCGCGCTTGGCGAATACTCCAGCGGCGTAATGGGCTTTAACGACGATCTGAAACGATCGCTTTTGCAAGCCGCCGAAAACGGCGGCGAACTAGCGGCTGCGCTGCCCTTTAATCGCCACCTGAAAAAACTGCTAAAAAGCGAAACGGCGGATATGGCAAACTGCGCCTCCGTTCGCTACGGCGGCGCGATCACCGCCGCGCTGTTTCTAAGCGAGTTTATCGAGGAGAAAAACCGCGCTAAGTGGGCGCATTTGGATATTGCGGGACCAAGCTACGTAGAAAAGGCGTGGGGCGTTAATCCCTTTGGCGCGAGCGGCGCGGCGGTGCGCTGGATCATTAACTGGTTAGAGAATCTCTAATGGCGCTTAGCATAGGGATCGTGGGGCTTCCAAACGTCGGCAAATCGACGACCTTCAACGCGCTGACCAAAGAGCAAAAAGCGCAGTCGGCGAACTACCCGTTCTGCACGATCGAACCGAACAAGGCGATCGTAGAGGTGCCGGACGAGAGGATCGCGAAAATAGCCGCAATCGTTAATCCGGAGCGCGTCGTCTATTCGCAAGCGGAATTTACGGATATAGCGGGTCTCGTGCGCGGCGCGAGCAGGGGCGAAGGGCTTGGAAATCAATTTCTGTCCAATATCCGCGAGTGCGAGGCGATCTTGCATGTAACGCGCTGCTTTGACGATGCGAACGTCGTTCATACGGAAGGCTCGGTCGATCCGATCCGCGATATTGAAACGATCGAAACCGAGCTGATATTAGCCGACATTCAGAGTTTGACGAAGAAGATCGACGCGATCGGCAAAAAGGCGCGCGGCGCGGACAAAGAGGCAAAGGCGCAGCTAGAAACCGCTCAAAATTTGTTGGCGTGGCTGAACGATGGAAACCCCGCCTCGTCTTTCGCCGATTACGCCGCGCTGAGAGAGATAAGGGCGCTTAGCGCCAAACCCGTAATTTTCGCGGCGAACGTGGACGAAGGCTCGTTAGCAGAAAAAAACGACTATGTTAAAGCGGTGGAGCGCTACGCGCAAGATCGCGGCGCGCAGACTTTTACGATCTGCGCCAAAGCCGAAGAGGAGATGGCGGGGCTGAGCGACGAGGAACGGCGCGAATATCTAGCGGCGCTTGGCGCGAGCGAAAGCGGTTTGGATTTAATCATACGCAAAGGCTTCGAGCTTTTGGGGTTGCAAAGTTACTTCACGGCGGGCGTAAAGGAGGCGCGCGCTTGGACGATTTGCAAAGGGTGGAAAGCGCCAAAAGCCGCGAGCGTGATTCACAACGATTTTGAAAAGGGCTTTATACGCGCCGAGGTGATTAGCTACGACGATTTTATTCGGCTTGGCGGCGAAGCGAAGGCAAAAGAGGCGGGACTGATGCGGCTCGAAGGCAAAGATTACGTCGTGCGAGACGGCGATATTATACATTTCAGATTCAACGTTTAGCTTTTACTACTTAATTGCGCCAAAAAGACGCGCGCTAGAATAACAGCCCTCTTTGCCATATACGCCGAAGGCGTAAAAAGCCCGCGTCATTCCCGCGCAGGCGCCCGCTTATTTGCAAACGCAGTAGCTTAGGAAAACGGAAACCCATATTACCGTCATTCCCGCCTTCCTGCCAACATTTTCTAATCTCGCCTGATTTTCTCAATTAAATAGCCGTCAAACCTGTTGTCGCGAGTTATCAACACAGCTAGGAACGCTCGGCGTTCTTTAGCGCTTAAAGGCGTTAAATGTCGTATAACAAAATAGGTTCTGAAATAGCGTCGGAAAAGCCCGTAAAATTGCGCGA